>CAZAIE010000046.1:0-15760 GCA_964485035.1 uncultured Myxococcaceae bacterium
CCGCGAGCCGACTGCCCTCCACCGAGAGCCCCGCCCCGCGCCCGCGTGACTCGCTCGGTGGTGGCCCAGGGGCGCGGGGCGGGGCTCTCGGTGGAGGGCAGTCGGCTCGCGGTGCACGACAGCCTGATCTCGCGTTGGGAGCGCTGCGTGGAGGCGCGGGAGGGAGCGGAGCTCTCGGTCCTGGACTCCGCAACCGCGTTCTGCGACCTCGCCGGTGTCTCCGCTCGGCGCTCGCGGCTCGTGCTGCGTGGCCACGTGCACGCCGGTCAGGCCACTGCCGCGGCGGTGGGAGTCATCGAGGCCGAGGCGGAGATCGACGAGGGCGTGTTCTTCAACCCGGGGCCGACGGGGCTGGCGTTCCACCGGTCGCGGGGGGAGGTGACGGGCACGCTCGTGCGCGGGGCGCGCAGCGAGGGTGAGGGCGACGCGGTCCACGCCGAGCGGGCCGAGGGCCTGGTGCTGCGCGGGCTGTTCCTCGAGGCGAGCGGGCGCACGGCGCTCACGGTCAGGGGCGGGCGCGTTCGGGCCGTCGGCCTCGAGGTGCGCAGCTGCGTCGAGGCGGGCTTCTTGGCGGAGCAGGGTGGGGCGCTGGAGCTGGAGGCGCCCGCGGTGCAGCGGAGCCTGGGACCGGCGTTGCTCGGGCGCGACGACGGAACGCTGCACTCCCGCTTCGGTCGCTTCACCGACCTGCGCCGCGAGGTGGCGTGGGGCGACTGCGGGACGCAGCCGTCGATCGTCCTGGAGAAGACCGTCGTGCCGAGCCTGGTGCCGGCCACCTGCGTGGAGGTGCGGTGACCGCCTGGGCACGCCCTGACGCAAGGCGGCCCACTGACTCCAGTCCTCGAGTCAGACGGGCTCCTGTGCGGACAGCCTGGGGAAGGCCTCGCCCACCTCGGCGGAGAAGTCGGCCGCGGTGTATTGGGCCACTGGCTGTGCAGCAACGTGACCAGCTCGTCGCGCAGGCTGGCCGCGGTCTCGGGCCTGTCCGCGGGCTTTGGCGCGGTCGTCCGCCTCACGAACTCCGAGAGCGCCTCGGGAATCCCCGGGTCCAGCGAGCGCAACGGCTCCAGCGGCTGGCGGCGCACCAGGTCGACGACCTCAGCGGTGGACTGCGCGCGGTGGGGCAGTCTCCCGCTCAGCATGTGCCAGAGGACGGCGACGCGACCTCGCTGCGATGATCCGGCACCGCGCCCAGGGTCTCCTCACGTGAGAGGTAGTTGAACCACGTGGGGGGCGCGAAGCGGGTCGGTACACCGGAGAAGAAGAGTGAGAAGACCCCCTCGCCTCGCCGTCGCCTGCGCCGAGGAGCCTCACGTCGCGGCCCGCCGTCACGCGGACGCTCCCTGGACGCACGGTCTGCGTGACCCGCGGCAGGTCGGAGAGGCGAGGGAGTTGGTGCACGTGGTGGGGCGCCGATTGTAGACGGACGCCCCGGCCAGCGACGCCAGTGCCAAACGGGCGAAGGCGGAAGCCATCGGGCATCCCTTGGCGCAGGGCTTGTGCTGGTCTTGGCCCACCAGCCGAATCGGTCCGCGCGTTCTCGCGGACTTGGCGCTGGCACGCCGGCTGCTGTGGAGGCCTCTCGAAAGGAGAGGCACCGATGAACGCAATGATGCAGAGACCGAAGTGGTGGTTGGCCGCAATGCTCCTGGGGCTGCTGTCTGCATGTGGCGATCCGCTGGCAGGGACGTGGGAGCAGTCGGACGTGAAGATCGCCCTGGGCCAAGGCGAGGCCAGTGCGAAGGTGCGACTGACCTTCGGCGGAGAGGTGCGCGACGACGCCCTGAAGCTGGAGATGGACCTCGGCTATGGGGAACTCTCCGACCACCTCGACGCGCGGGGCACCTACGCAGAGAACGGCGAGAAGCTCGAACTCGTGTTCACGGGCTTCGCCACCGAGCCGGGGTCGAAGAACGCGACGGTCCTGGAGACGCTGAAGGTGTGCCACACGCTCAAGGGGCTCGAGACCGTCGGCGTTTGCTTCCCAACCCCGCAGACCGCCGCCTACTCGATCGAGGACGAAGTCCTCACCGTGAGCATCGAGAGCCAGATCGTCGGGGCGGAGGCCTCCTCCATGAAGCTCGCCCTGAAGAAGGTGAAGTGACCGTCGTACGAGCAGGGAGGTAGGCCATGAGACTCGCGTCGGCCGCGGTGGAGCGGAGCTCGTGGCCTGTGGGCGATTGGCCTGACGCCTGGGCCGGGTAGTGTGCGGTCCAATGATTGCCCTGCGCCAGATGGCCGAGCTGGACCTGTCCGCCGCTAGCGGCCTCGTCCAGCTCGGTGCCCACGTTCTCGTGGTCGCCGACGACGAGCACTTCCTCGATACCTACGCGCTGTCCACCGGACGGCGGGTCTCCCGCACCGCCATCGGCTTGGCGCCGCCGCTCCCGGACGAGCACCACGAGCGCAAGCGCCTCAAGCCCGACCTGGAGTCGCTCGCCGCGCTGCCGGATGGCTCCGTGCTCGCCCTGGGCTCGGGCTCGGCTGCGAACCGATGCACCGGCTACGTCGTCGCTCCACAGACCGCGACCGTGCGCACCATCGACCTGGGCCCGCTGTACCGCAGCCTGCTCGAGCGGCTGCCAGAGCTGAACATCGAGGGCGCGGCAGTCGGCGGACCGTGGCTGCGACTCCTCCAGCGCGGGAACGGCGCCGCGGGCGCCAACGCGGTGATTGATCTCGATCTGTCGAGGACGCTGGCTGCGATGCGGACCGGCGTGGTGGGACCGGACCTCGTGGTGGCAGTGCGGCCGGTCGCTCTCGGGACGCTGGAGGGAGTGCCGCTCGGCTTCACGGATGCCTCGCCGCTGGACCCTGCGCAGCCGCGCCTGGCCTTCTCCGCCGCAGCAGAGGACACCGACGATCCCTACGAGGATGGGGCGTGCACCGGCTCGGTCCTGGGTGTGCTCGATGCCGAGGGTCACGTGGAGTGGACCGAGCCCGTCGAGGGACACCACAAGATCGAAGGGCTGGTGGTCGGCGAGGAGATGACGCTCCTGGTCGCAGACCCGGACGATCGCTCGAAGCGCGCGCCCCTCTTTTCCACCGGAGCGGTCGCCTGGCGGAGGGCGGTCTAGGTGGGTTCCATCTTCGTCGTTGGAGCGGGCTACGTCGGGGCGCTCGCAGCCGAGTTGCTCGCCGCGCGTGGGCACGCCGTTCACGTGGGCCGCCGGACTCCGACCGATGCGCCCAGCTCCCACGCGCTCGACGTCCAGCGTCCCGAGACCTTCCCGGCAGCGCTGCGCGAGGTGCGGTGCGTCGTCTACTGCGTGGCTGCCGACCGCTTCTCGGAGGAGTCCTACCGGGCCGCGTACGTCACTGGACTGCGCAACGTCCTCGAGGCGGCCCAGGGCACGCAGCGGGCGATCTTCGTCTCTTCGACTGGCGTCTACTCCCAGGACGACGGGAGCGTCGTGGACGAGTCCTCGCCCACCGAGCCCCGTGGCTTCTCGGGCCGGCTGCTGCTGGAGGGCGAGGCGCTGCTGGCGCGAGCGCACTGCGAGGCGACGGTGGTGCGCTTCTCGGGGATCTACGGCCCCGGCCGCGACCGACTCGTTCGGCTGGTGCGCAGCCAGGCTCCGATCTCTCAGTCCACTCGCGATGCGCTTACCAACCGGATTCATCAGGAGGACTGCGCCCGAATCCTGGTGCACCTCGTCGAGCGAGCCACCGTGGCGCCGGTCTACGTGGGGAGCGACGAAGCCCCGACGGCCACGGGCGAGATCCTCGACTGGCTCGCGGCGCGGCTCGGACTGCCACCTCTTCCTGTTGGGGCAGACGCTGGCGATTCACCCCAGCGCGGCGGGAACAAGCGGCTCTCCAGCGCGCGCCTGCGCAGCGAGGGCTTCCAGTTCCGCTACCCGACCTGGCGCGAGGGCTTCGCGATGCTGCTCGAGCAACCGGCGAAGTGAGGACCGGTCATCCCTCCGCGAGGATGCAGTGCCCGGTGCCACGGTCCAGGGGACGCGTCTCGAACCAGCCCCGTGCGAACCCTGCTTCCCTGGCGACCGCCATCGCCTCCTCGGGCGTGTAGTAACGGAACACCGAGGTCCGGGTGAACGGCATCTTCGCCAGGTCTTCCTTTGCGCGGATGAACAGCGCGAGCCGTCCCCCCGGTCTCATGAGCCGGCGCAGCGTCCGCAGCGATCCCACCGGGTCCGGGAGGAAGTAGAGGACGTTGACCGCGAAGACCTTGTCGAAGCTCGCGTCCCCGTCGGGCAGCCCGGCCAGATCGCCCAGGTGCGCCGTCACGCGACCAGCGGCGATCGCTGCGGCGTGGCGCCGCCGGGCCTGCTCGACCATCGCGGGGGAGAAGTCCACGCCGACGTAGCGTCCCTGGACCGCCCGTTCCAACACCGTCGGGATGGTGCTGCCTGGCCCGAAGCCCAGCTCCAGCACGTGATCGGTGGGACGCAGCTCGAGGCGGTCGAGGACCCAGTCGTTCGCGGGGCGGTTGCCGCGCTCCATCATCCAGGCGACGACCTTCCCGAGTAGACCTTCAGGGCGGCGGAACTGCTCGGCGATGCGCGTGCGGAGGGACATGGCGGATCCAGGGTCTCGCATTCCTCGAGCTGCGGGTCCAGCGTCCAGCGGCGCGGCCGAAGCAGTAGGCGCAGGGCCTCTCAACGGGCAGAATCCGTCCTGGCCGATCCCGACTCCTTCTTCCCGGATTCCCATGCGCCTTCACCACTGCCTCCTCGCCGTGCTGCTCGCCACGGGCTGTGCCCCGACGCTGCACCTCACGCGTCCCACTCCCCCTGAGGCCACCTTCGGCTCGGTGCGCACCCTGTCGGTCGACGTCTCCACCGCCACGGGGAAGGCGATCGAGAACGCGGTGATCACCGGCATCGTCCTCGGCGAGGTGCCCATCCCCGTGCCGCTCGACGCCGCGGTGCGGCTCTCGCTCGTCCAGGCGCTGCAGGCGCTGGGCTACAACGTCTGCCCTGCCGCGCCGTGCGGCGAGGGAGCGATGAACGTCGTGCTCACCGAGTCCGCGGTGAACACCGAGTGGCACCGCAATGGTCGACAGACCAACGTCCGTGTCACTGCGCGGGTGAAGGTGCGCCAGCACGACGGCCAGGAGCCGTACGACTTCACCTTCTGGGCCCGCCGCAGCGGCCGCTCCGAGCACGCGCCGGCCCTGGTGAAGGAGGCTTCGGACGCCATCGCCGAGCGGATGCAGGCCACCCTGCTCCCCGGACGCATGCGCTCGTCGATCCCCCTCGAGGACGGCGGGCCGCTCACTCCCGGCGTGAACATGCTGCTCTCCAGCAACTGGAACGGCGCGGTCACCTACTTCACGCAGCTCACCCAGCAGCAGCCGGATCTCGCTGGTGCCTGGTACGACCTGGGCGTCGCCTGGCAGGCCTACGGCGACTGGACGCAGGCCCTCGCGGCGTACGAGCAGGCAGCGGCTCGCGAGCGCAAGGACACCTTCATCGACGCCGCGAACTTCGCGAGGCGCCAGGCTCCGGCGGTGCAGCCGCTCCAGGTTCCCGCGCAGCCCCAGCCTCAGCCCCAGGCCCAGTAGGCCTCCCACTCAGTGCAGAGGCCCTCTCTCCAGGGGGCGTCGCGTACGACGCCCCGGTCGGGGAGAAGGGCCGCGGCACAGCGCCGCAACCCAGGTTTTCCTCACCCGAAAGTCGCCGCGGACCCGGGGAGCACGCTCTCGATTCCGAGCAATCGCGTGTACCTGGAACTGGCCCCGCTCCTGCAAATGTCGGTGATCTCCAGGAGGGCACCATGCCCCGGAGACTCGACACCCTGCTCGTTGCCCTCGCTGCTTCCTCCATTTCGGGTTGTGGGCAGCTCGCCCCGACGGACCCACAGGACGTGCTCGTCGACGACGAGCAGTTCCTCAGGGACCCGCGCGTGCGCCCCGAGATCGCGGCGGCGTTCGAGAAGCAGGCCAGGACCGAGTTCATCGTGGAGATCGAGGCCCCGGACGTCGCGGTGCCCGCCGGCCAGGCCTTCGCGGACGAGCCGCGCGCGGCGGCGCTCGAGGCCACCAAGGCAGCCCTCTGGACCGGGCTGGCTTCGGAGGCCGAGCAGGGGCGCGCCTTCCGCCACCTCCCACTGGTCCACGTCCGCGCCGGCTCGCGGACTGCGCTGCAGCGCCTGCTCTCGCGCGGCGAGGTGGTCCGCATCCACCCGAACGCGAGGCACGAGGCATCGCTGACCGAGAGCCTGTCGCTCGTCGGCCAGCCGGCTGCGGCCGCGGCAGGTCACGGCGGCGCGGGGAGCACGGTGGTCGTGCTCGACACGGGCGTGCGCTACAACCTCCCCGCCTTCGGGTCGTGCTCCGCGCCGGGACCGTCGTGCAGGGTCGTCTACGCCGCCGATCTCGCGCCCAGCGACGGCGTGCTCGACGACGTGAACCACGGCACCAACGTGGCCGCCATCGTCGCCGGGGTGGCGCCGGAGGCGAAGCTCGCGGTCCTCGACGTGTTCCGCTCCGACGGCTACGCGTGGAGCTCCGAGATCATCGCGGGCATCGACTGGGCCATCGCCAACCGCGCCACCTACAACATCGTGGCCATCAACATGAGCCTGGGCGGCGGCGGGTCGACGAGCGCCTGCGGGTCGGACGTCTTCGCCGCGTCGATCCGCTCGGCGCGCAACGCCGGCATCCTCTCGGTCGTGGCCTCGGGCAACAACGGCTACACCGACCGCATCTCGTCCCCGGCCTGCGTCCCCGAGGCGATCTCGGTGGGCGCGGTCTATGACTCCGACCAGGGCGCGCGCGCGTGGTCGGGCTGCTCCGACGCGACCACCGCCGCCGACAAGCCGACCTGCTTCTCGAACAGCGCCTCGTTCCTGACCCTGCTCGCGCCGGGCGCGCTGATCTCCGCGGCCGGCTACACCATGGGCGGCACCTCGCAGGCGGCTCCGCACGTCGCCGGCGCGCTCGCGGTGGTGCGCGCCGCGTTCCCCTCCGACTCCGCGGACCAGGCGCTGGCCAGGCTGCAGTGGAGCGGCAAGCTGGTGACCGACCCGCGCAATGGCTTCGCCGCGCCCCGCATCGATCTCGAGGCCGCGGTCAGCGGCTCCTGCGGCGTGATGCTGGGCACCCCGACGCTCTCCCTCCCCGTCGCCGGGACCGCGGCCACGGTCGCGCTGAACACCAGCGAGGGCTGTCCGTGGACCGCCGTGGGCAACGACTCCTGGCTCTCCGTCACTCCCGGCTCCGGGACCGGCAGCGCCACCCTCTCGGTCGCGGCCGGCGTGAACACCGGCGCGGTGCGCACCGGGACGGTGACGGTGGGGTCTCGCACCCTCACCGTGGTCCAGGCCGCGGACGTCGATGCGCCCACGGGGACCGTCGCCATCAACGGCGGCGCAGCCACCACGCGCTCGGCGGCGGTCACGCTCACGCTCGGGGCCAGCGACCCGGTCGGCGTGGCCTTTGTCTGCCTGAGCAACTCCACGACCTGCACGAGCTGGGTGCCGTATGCGACGACCCGCACCTGGACCCTCGCCAGCGGCGCTGCGGGCGTGCGGACTGTCTCGGCGTGGTTCAAGGACTCGCGCGGCAACGCGAGCAAGGTCGCGGCCAAGGCCACCGTGACGTACGACCCCACTCCCCCGGTCGGCGGGACGTTCCAGGCCACGGGGAGCAACGGGCAGATCGCGCTCTCCTGGAGCGGCTTCAGCGACACCCTCACGGGCGTCGCCGGCTACGTGCTGGTCTCTGCGGTCGGTGCGGCGCCGGCGACCTGCACCGGAACCCCGGTCTACTCGGGCGCGGGGACCTCGCACGTCCACTCGGGCCTCGTGAACGGGACCGTCTACGGCTACCGGCTCTGTGCGCTGGATGGCGCCGGGAACGCCACCGCCGGGTCGATCGCCACGGCGTTCCCGGCGCCAGAGTACGGCGCGCCCACCGGGACTCTCGCGCTCTCCAGCGGCAAGACGGTGACGCGGACGCTCGCAGTGACGCTGGCCCTCACCGCGAGCGACGCGAGCACCGTGAAGTCGATGTGCCTCTCGAACACCGCCGCCTGCACCGTGTGGGAGAACTTCGCGGCGACGCGGAGCTGGACCCTGGCCACGGGTGCAGCCGGCGCCCGGACCGTCTCGGTGTGGTTCCGGGATCAGTGGGGCAACGCGATGACCACCCCGGCGAAGCTGGTCCTGACGTACGACCCGACGCCCCCGGCCGGCGGAAGCCTCAAGGCCACGGGGAGCGACGGGCAGATCGCGCTCGCCTGGAGCGGGGTCACCGACGTCCTCACCGGCATCGCCAGCTACGTGCTGGTCGCGGGAGCGGGCGCCCCGCCGGCCACCTGCTTGGGCACGCCGATCTACACGGGCAGCGCGACCTCATTCGCTCACATCGGACTCGTGAACGGGACCGTGTACGGCTACCGGCTCTGCGCCGTCGACGGCGCGGGGAACACCTCGGTCGGGCTCACCGCGACCGCCTACCCCGCCCCGGAGTACGCAGCGCCCACCGGAACCGTGGCTCTCTCGAACGGACTCACGGTCACGCGCTCGCGCGCGGTGTCCCTGGCCATCGCAGCGAGCGACGCGAGCACGGTGAGGTCGATGTGCCTCTCCAACACCACGACCTGCGCGGCGTGGGAGTCCTTCGCGGTCTCGAAGACGTGGACGCTCGCGAGCGGCAACGGCGGGCTGCGGACGGTCTCGGTCTGGTTCCGCGACGAGTGGGGCAACACCAGCACGACTCCGGCGAGGCTGACCGTGACCTACGACCCGGTTGCGCCGGTGGGCGGCAGCCTGAAGGCGACGGGCAGCGACGGACAGATCGCCCTCTCCTGGACCGCCTCGACCGACTCGCTGACCGGCGTGGCGCGCTACCTCGTGGTCGTGGGGACCCCGACGGCCCCGGCGAGCTGCGCGGGCGCTCCGGTGTTCTCGGGCCTCGCGACCTCGTACACGCACACCGGCCTCACCAACGGCACGGTCTACGGCTACCGCGTCTGCGCCGTGGACGGAGCGGGAAACATGTCCGTCGGCTGGACCGCCTCGACCTACCCGGCGCCCGAGTACGTGGGCCCGACAGGGAGCGTCGCGCTGCAGAGCGGGAGAACGCTCACGCGCACGCTCGCGGTCACCCTCGCGATCTCCGCGACGGACGCGAGCGGGCTCAGGTCGATGTGCGTGAGCAACACCGCGACCTGCGCGGCGTGGGAGGCGTTTGCCCCGTCGCGCACCTGGACCCTGGCCACCGGGAAGGGCGGGGTGCGCACGGTGTCGGTGTGGTTCCGCGACGTCTGGGGCAACACCTCGTCCGCGGCCGCGACGCACGTCGTGACCTACGACCCCACGCCCCCAGCGGGCGGGACCCTGACTGTCACCGGAGCCGACGCGCAGAACACGCTGACCTGGAGCGGCTTCACCGACACGCAGACGGGGGTCGTGGGCTACCTGCTGGTGGTCGCGGCCGGCACGGCTCCGGCGAACTGCAGCGGGACGCCGGTGTACTCGGGGACGGCCACGTCGTTCACGCACACCGCTCTCGCGAACGGGACCGTGTACGGCTACCGGCTCTGCGCCGTGGACGGGGCCGGCAACGTCTCCGCGGGACTCGTGGCCAGCGCGTACCCGGCGCCGGAGTACGCGCCACCGGCGGGGACTCTGGCCCTCGCGAACGGCACGACGCTCACCCGCACCCTCTCTCTCTCCCTCTCGCTCTCGGCGACCGACGCCAGCACCGTGAAGTCGATGTGCCTCTCGAACACCGCGGCGTGTCCGGCCTGGGAGAACTTCGCGACGAGCCGGACCTGGACGCTCTCGACCGGCGGCGCCGGCGCGCGGACGGTCTCGCTCTGGCTGCGGGACGTCTGGGGCAACACCACGACGGTGCCCGTGAAGCTCAGCGTGACCTACGACCCGACGCCTCCCGTGAACGGAGCGCTGGCGCTGACCACCGGGGGCAGCAGCGTGTCGCTCTCCTGGTCCGGCTTCCTGGACGGGCACTCGGGCATCGAGACGTACACCGTGGTGCAGGGCGCGACGGCGGCGCCGGTGAGCTGTGCCACCGGGACGCAGCTCTACCGTGGGGCCACGCCGGCGTTCGTCCACGAGGGCGTCTCCCCCGGCGCGCGGCAGTACTACCGGGTGTGCGCGACCGACCGGGCGGGCAACCTCTCCAGTGGCGTCGCGGGGTCGATCGTCGCGCAGTGAGCGTCACGCCGTGGCCAGCGCCTCCTCCACGGCGAGGCGATCCTTGCGGCCGAGGACGGCGACGACCGCGCGCTCGAGCCCCGTCTCGGCGCGCAGCGTCTGCAGCAGCAGGCGGGCGCACTTTCGGGCGGGCATGCCGCCGATGCCCGCGCCCATCAGCGAGAAGCCCAGGGAGCGAAGGCCAGCCTCGCGGGCCCGGGCGACCGAGCTGTGGACTGCGGCGACGAGCGTGGCGTCGCTGGTGCGCTGGCGGAGGCGGAGCAGGAAGAGCGGGTTGAAGTCGTACTTGTCGAGGACCGCGGCGTGGACGAGGTGGCGGTAGCCGAGCCGACCGCCGCTGCTCAGTGCCGCCTCGCCCAGCGCGATGCCCTGGCCCCTGGCCGCGCCGAGGTGCGTCTCGGCCCACGCCAGGGCTTCTTCCTCGACCTGCCGGCCCGCGCGTTTCAGCACCGCCTCGGCGATGTGCGAGCCCCAGCCCAGCGTGAGCTGCCGGTTCGCGGGCACGACGATGGCGTCCACTCCGGGGACGTCCAGCAGCGAGCCTTCGAAGAGCGAGAGCTGCATCACGGCTCCCCAGTCGCGCCTGAGTTTGCACGGCCCGCCCTTCGGGCTCCACAGCTCACGATGCGGGCACGGCGCCAGCCCGCGCAGGCGGGCTTCGTAAGCTCAGGCGCGACTTCAGTCGCCGGCTCCCGTGCGACCTGGTCCGGTTCCCCTTACTCGTCCTTGCCCTTCACCTTCGCCCAGGTGTCGCGCAGCGAGACGATGCGGTTGAAGACGAGCTTGCCCGGCTTCGAGTCGATGGGGTCCGCGCGGAAGTAGCCCTGCCGCTCGAACTGCACCCGGTTCTCGGGGTCGGCGTTGGCCATGCTCGGCTCGATCTTCGCGCCCGAGAGGATCTGCAGGGACTCGGGGTTGATCTCCGCCTTCCAGTCCTGGACCTTCGCCGAGCCGGGGTTCTCCACCTTGAAGAGCCGGTCGTAGATCCGCACCTCGGCGTCCAGCGCGTGCTTCGCCGACACCCAGTGGATGGTGCCCTTCACCTTGCGGCCGTCGGGCGCGCTCCCGCCCTTGGTCGCCGGGTCGTAGCTGCAGCGTAGCTCCACCACCTCGCCCTTGTCGTTCTTCACCACGCGTTCGCACTTGAGGAAGTAGCCCCAGCGCAGCCGCACCTCACGCCCGGGCCCGAGCCGGAAGAACTTCTTCGGCGGGTCCTCCATGAAGTCGTCCTGCTCGACGTAGATCTCCCGGGTGAAGGGCACCTTGCGCGTGCCCAGCTCCGGCTTCTCCTGGTGGTAGGGGCACTCCAGCTCCTCCATCTGGCCCTCGGGCAGGTTCTCGATCACCACCTTGAGCGGCTTGAGCACGCACATCACGCGCGGGACCTTGGGATTCAGGTCGTCGCGGATCGCGTTCTCGAGCAGCGTCACGTCCACCGTGCTCTCGCGCTTGGCCACGCCGATGCGGTCCGCGAAGGCACGGATGGACTCGGGGGTGAAGCCGCGGCGCCGGATGCCGGCCAGAGTGGGCATGCGCGGGTCGTCCCAGCCGGAGACGTCGCCGTCCTTCACCAACTGCAAGAGCTTGCGCTTGCTCATCACCGTGTAGGTGAGGTTGAGCCGCGCAAACTCGATCTGCTGGGGGTGGTGCGGCACGCCCGCCTTCTCGATGTACCAGTCGTACAGCGGCCGGTGGTTCTCGAACTCCAGCGTGCAGATGGAGTGGGTGATGCCCTCGATGCCGTCCGACTGGCCGTGCGCCCAGTCGTACATGGGGTAGATGCACCACTTGTTGCCCGTGCGCGGGTGCTCCTCGCGGCGGATGCGGTACATGACCGGGTCGCGGAAGTTCACGTTCGGCGAGGCCATGTCGATCTTCGCGCGCAGCACCTTGCTGCCGTCGGGGAACTCGCCCTTGCGCATGCGCTCGAAGAGGTCGAGGTTCTCCTCCGCGCTGCGGTTGCGGTACGGGCTCTCCTTGCCCGGCTCGGTGAGCGTGCCGCGGCTCGCGGAGATCTGCTCGGCGGTCTGGTCGTCGACGTAGGCGAGACCCTTCTTGATGAGGCCCTTGGCCCACTCGAAGAGCTGCTCGAAGTAGTCCGACGCGTAGTAGAGGTGCTGGCCCCAGTCGAAGCCCAGCCAGCGCACGTCTCGCTCGATGGACTGGATGTACTCCATCTCCTCCTTCTCGGGGTTGGTGTCGTCGAAGCGCAGGTGGCAGCGGCCCTTGTAGTCGCGCGCGAGCCCGAAGTTCAGGCAGATGGACTTGGCGTGCCCGATGTGGAGGTAGCCGTTCGGCTCCGGGGGGAAGCGGGTGACGACCTGGCCGCCGTTCTTCCCGCTCTTGAGGTCCTCTTCGATGATGGCCCGGATGAAGTTGAGCGACTGCTGCTGCTCGGCCGCGGGCTTCTCGGTGGCGGGGGCAGGGCTTGGGTCGCGTTCGGCGGTCATGGCGTCCTCGTCGTTGGCTGCGTAGTCGCCGCGGACTGCGGCGGAGCGTTCCTTTATCGCCCCAGGGGCCGTTTTCCAAGCAGCCGCAAGGCCGGCCGTCGGGACGCCTTCCCTGTGGTCAGGGGCTTCGAACCCGGATGGACGCGGTCGCCGTGGCAGGGGTTCCCTGGTGATCTCGCGCGCTTATCGAACCGGCCGGTCGCTCCGATTGAGGAATCGGCAGCATTCATCCACACGCAGGGGGAATCATGGCACTCAGCTTCAACCAGTCGGCGATGGACCAGTCCGCAGCCAGCTTCGCGCAGGCCAAGCTCGCTCCCGAGCAGAACCAGATCGTCCGGTCGCTCTCCGGGGTGCTCATCCGCACCCTGCCCATGTCCGAGCTGGCGATGGCGGGCTTCTTGATGAAGGCGATCGGCCAGTGGCAGACCGAGCAGCGTCGGCAGATGACGGAGCTCGTGACCCTGCCCCCGGCCGAGCGGATCAAGGCGGTGGGCCAGGTGGGGCAGGTGCTCAAGGGCGTGCTGCGCGGCGTCCTCGCTGGCAAGGCGGACGGGCCGACGGTCGACCAGGCGGTCGATGGCGTGCTGCAGTCCTACGCCGCGAACTTCGCCAAGCGGTGAGGTGTGGAGCCCGCCGAAGGGCGGGCTTTCCAAGCTCAAGGCGCGACTTCAGTCGCTGGCCCGCTTCCCCCTGTGCTGAACTCAGGACTTCGGAGCGGGCCGGGAGGCCTCCTTGGCCGCGGGGGTGATCTCCGGGACACAGAGCACCCCGGCCTGCGCCCGCTTCTCCACCTCGGCCCGCGCCTGCTCCGCGAGCCGGGGGTCGGCCGGGTCCACGGTGGTCTGGTAGAGCGTCTGCGAGGGGAAGGCGAAGCGGGCGCCGGCGCGCTCGACGATGCGCCCCATCTCCATCAAGAGTTCCTCGCGGACACCAGAGAAGAGGTCGAACGTCGGGGACTGGACCCAGACCATGACGTCGACGTTCAGGGAGTAGGCGCCGTAGCCCACGAAGCGGACGGTGAAAGACTCCTGCCAGACCTCGGGGCGGGAGAGCAGCAGCTTCTTCACGTCGTCAAGCACCAGCTTCAGCTGGTCCATGCTGGTCCCGTACTCGAGGCCCAGCGTGGCGTAGAGCCGGAAGCGGTCGCGGCGGGCGAAGTTCTCCACCTTGGCGTCGGCCATCTGCGCGTTGGGGATGGAGACCAGGGTGCGGTCCAGCGTCCGGATGCGGGTGGAGCGCAGGCCCACGTCCTCGATGGTCCCGGCGAAGGCGTCGACCTTCACGTACTCGCCGATCTTGAAAGGCCGGTCGAAGGCGATGGCCAGCGAGCCGAAGAGGTTCTCGAGCGCGCTCTTGCCCGCGAGCGCGATGGCGAGACCGCCGATGCCGAGGCCGGCGAGCAGGCCGGCGACGTTGAGCCCCAGGTTCTGCAGGGCCACCACCGCCACCAGGCCGCCGACGATGGGCTTGAGCACCTTGCGGAAGACCGGGACCATCGCCGTGGCCAGGTCGTCGTGGCGCCCCTTGAAGAACTGGATGAGGGCGAGGCCAGCCACGTCCACCAGCCGCAGCACCAGCCACCCGCCGGCGAGGATGGCGGTGAGCTTGCACCCGCCCAGCACCGAGGCGCGCGGTCCCGCGCCCAGGGCCAGCGACTGAGTCAGCGCGAGGAAGGCGACGACCGCGAAGCCGATGGCCAGCGGCCCGTTCATGGCCGCGACCAGGTCGTCGTCCCAGGTCCAGCTCGTTCGGGCGGCGAGGCGGGCGAGCACCGCGCGGCCGAGCCAGGAGGCCACCGAGCCGAGCAGCAGCGAGAGGACGAAGGCGAGCAGCAGTCCCACCCACTGCCAGAGCTGCACTCCCAGCGCGCGCCAGTCGAAGAAGAAGGCGGGCAGGACGTCCCCGGCGATGCCGTAGCCGAGCTGATCGTAGACCTCGTCGACCAGCCCCACCGCCTCGGCGCCGAAGAGCCACACCTGGCTGCCGCCGGTCGCGTGGTAGCGCGCGAGCTTGAGCTTCACCTCGCGGTCCGGAAGCGTCGCCCGGGCGACCACCTCCTCGTCGAACTGCACGTCCTGCTCCGGGGCGCCGGCGGGGTCGTTGCTCACCGAGGAGAAGCCCGAGGGCCGGAGCTGCTCGAGCAGCAGCGCGAGGCGGCGGGCGAGGCGCGGGCCCTCGACCTTGCGGCGCGCCTCCTCGACGCCGGAGAGATCGAGCAGGAAGGCGGCCTGGTCGTACTCGCCCGCGCGGCAGTGCGCGACGAGCGCGGTGAGCGCCTCGCGCGGGTTCCCGGGTGCGAGCTTGGGCGGGCGCTCCCCGAGGCCGGCCTGGGCGCGGTCCAGCGCGCGGCGCTCGGCCCGGTCGCGCGAGACCAGCGCCTGGTGCCACGCGGGGATCTTGGAGATGGTCTGGCGCGTGAGCAGCCACACCCGGGTGTCGGTGCGCGTGTCGTGGAAGCGGCGCAGCCAGAGCTCCTCGTCGCCGCCGGGGATGGCCAGCGTCGCCGCGACGGCGTAGTTCGTGGGCGAGTCCTCCACGAGCGGGCCGAGGGGGGTGTCGTCGAGGCCGGGGGACTTGAGGCTGTTCGTGGCCTCGAGGACCGCGCAGAGCTGGCCGCCGAGGACGGGAGCCAGCCCCTTGCGGTCGGCGGCGGGGACGTCGCCCAGGTTCAGCAGGTGGGCAGCCAGCGCGGGCTTCTTTCCCTGGCAGGCCGAGGCGAGCGCCGCCCACGCGCGGGCGGGGGTGGAGCGGTCGAGCTCGGCGGGAGGAGCGTCGAGGCCCTCGTTGATGGCCTCCGACTTCTCGGGGAGCGAGCGCGGTCGCTCGGCGGACCAGGCGGGCAGGGCGAGCAGCGCGAGGGCAAGGACGAGGGGCAGTCGGGTCATGGCGGCTCCGGCGTTCGAACGGCGCGCGGAGGATAGCCCATGCCCAGAGGCAGGCGTGGCCCCTGAAGGGTGGACGTGGATGGACTGGCCGGCTGGGTCGACTACCGCGGCGCGCGGCACGTTCCGGCGTTGCAGACCTCGTTGCCCGGGCAGTCGACGTCCTTGCCACAGGCGAGGCCGCTCGCTGCGGGCGCAGGCGGCGGGGGCGGTGGAGGTGGCGGCGCCGCGGCGGGCTGCGGTGCGCCGGGGGCGACGCACGCGCCGGCGTTGCAG
>CAZAIE010000047.1:0-12922 GCA_964485035.1 uncultured Myxococcaceae bacterium
ACCTACGAGCGCGCGCGGGCTGGGGCGTTCGGCCGGCACGTCGCGAAGGCGACCGGCGCCCCCGAAGCGCCCCGGGTGATCAATCTCTACGACCGGCTGCGCGCGCCCAAGAAGCCCGCGCCGCTGCCGGAGGCCCCTGCCGAGGCCTCGCCTCCGCCTGAGCTTCCGATCGACCGGCAGCGCGTGCTGCTGGACGTCTTCGCCGAGGCGGGGCGCCGCTACGAGAAGACCACCGGCGAGGAGCTGCGGCCGTACCACCGTCGGGTCTTCCTCAAGTTCCTGCGCAACTGGGCGCTGCGCCGCGCGGCGCTGCAGCCGTCGCTCTACCAGATCGTCGTGGCCGCCCGCGGCTGCGTGGACGACAACTTCGCCTACGAGCTCTTCCAGGAGGCCACCGCCTGGCCCTGGCAGAAGGAGGAGGCGGAGATCCCCACCGAGCGCGTCTCGCTGGAGGACCTGCGCCGCAACTCCGAGACCGTCCGCTTCCGTCCCCGGCAGATCTCGAGGCGCCTGCGCGCGCTGGGCAGCCGTCGGCGGCTCGGCGACGCCGGCGAGTGGCTCGAGGGCTTCGACCAGCCGTTCTCGCACTGCAGCTACCCGCCCGAGGACATGGCCCTGGAGCGCTTCTCGACCTACGTGCAGAAGAAGGCGCGCGGGGTGCTCTCGGAGGAGAACAAGCGCGTCGAGCCGTTCAGCACCTCGCTGCTCGACGGCATCGACATGCGCGAGACGCTGCGCAACTGGCACGAGAAGAAGCTCTACGTGCAGGAGCTGCGCAAGGGGCTGGGCGCGGTGGGCAGCGTGGTCATCGTCTTCGACGACGACCGCGACCGCTACCCCTGGGAGATCACCTGGCTCGGCGAGGTGGACGAGGAGGGCGACATGGCGCTCTTCGGCACCCACCCCATGCAGCAGATCGTCGGTCCCGGCATCTGCCGCGCCGAGTACGGCGGGTTCCTGCTCTCGTACCCGCCGGGACGCATGAGCGACATCTGGACCGACGAGGCGTTCGAGTTCGCGCAGTCGCGCGCCGAGCGGCTGCTGCTCGCGGGCATCGACTACTGCGACCAGAAGGTCGTGGTGTACGTGGCCAAGAAGCCCCCGCGCGCGGAGCTGAAGGCCGTGGCTGGGCACTTCGGCAAGAAGATCGTCTACCTGCCCATCGGCCAGTTCTCGCCCGACACCTTGAAGAAGCTGCGCGTCTTCCACGTGCTCTTCGGCAAGGACAAGCGCGACTTCGCCAAGGACTACATCTGGTGAGCGCTACCCGCGGTGGAACAGGGCGCGGAAGACGTAGCCGGCGATCACCGGGTTCTCCTTGAAGCGCCGGGTCGAGTAGCCGTACCAGTTGGCGCCGTAGGGCACATAGACGCGCAGGCGGTGGCCGGCGGCGAGGATCTGCCGGCGCAGCTCGGGCCGCACGCCCAGCAGCATCTGGAACTCGTACTGCTCGCGCGAGAGCCCGAGCTGCGCGATCAGCCGCTGGGCGCCCTCGACCAGCACCTCGTCGTGCGTCGCGATGCCGACCTGGCAGCCGCCCCGGAGCATCGTCTCCAACAGGCGCAGGTAGCTCTGCTGCACCTCGGCGCGGTCCTGGAAGGCGACCGAGGCGGGCTCGCGGTAGATGCCCTTGCAGAGCCGGAAGCCGACCTTCTGGGCCACCAGCGGGGCGATGTCCGCCTCGGTCCGGCGCAGGTAGGCCTGGACCACCACACCGGTGAGGGGGAACTCGGCGTGCACCGTGCGGAAGACCTCGAGGGTGTCGCTGGTGCAGCTCGAGTCCTCCATGTCGACGCGGACGAACGTGCCCTGCTCGGCGGCGACGCGCAGGATGCCGCGGACGTTCTCGGCGCAGAGGGCCTGGTCGATCTTCAGGCCCAGGCTGGTGAGCTTGATCGACAGCCCCGAGTCCAGGCGGTTCCGGGCGATGGCGCGCAGGGCCTCGATGGACTGGTCGCGCGACGCCGCGGCCTCCTGCGCGTTGGTGACGTCCTCACCGAGCACGTCGAGCGTGGCGGAGGCGCCTTCGGCGTTGAGCTTGCGCACGGTGCGGACGGCGTCCTCGAGGGTCTCGCCCGCGATGTACTGCGAGGCCATGCGCCGGACGACGGGGAGTGGCACGAGCGGGATGCTGGCCACGATGAGGCGGTTGAAGAGGCTCATGGGGCAATTGTGCTGCCCCGGGACCGGCGCCGCATCAGGGCGGAGCAGACCCGACGAGCGCTGCCAGGAACCGGACAGTCGGCCTACGGACGCCAGTGCTTGTCGGTCGAGCGAGGGCCCGTGGAGACGAGCGCGATGGGCGTTCGCAGCGCCTGCTCGATGGCCTCGACGGCTCCGGTGGGGGCAAACGTCTTCCACTCTGCGGGCCGGCAGCTTGCGAGGACCCGTCCGAGGCGCAGCCCGAACTCGAGGCCCGAGGGAGCGCGCAGCGCGGTGATGCGCTCTCCATCGCGCGCCACCAGGTCGTCGTGGGCCAGGTCGGTCGCCGAGCAGGAGTACGCCTCGCAGAGCCGCGTGCTGGGCAGCGACGCCAGGCGATCGAGCCCGGTGAGCGCGAGCGCATCGACCGCGGGGGCGAGCCCCAGCGCGTAGCGTCCGAGCAGCGCGTCGAACCAGCCCACCCGGAACGGGCCCTGCCAGCGGTTGGCTGCGTTGTAGGGGTCGGCGAGCAGCGGCGCGAGCGCCGGGTCCTCGGTGGGGAAGGGACCGGGGCCGTGGCGGTGGCCGTACGCGCGCAGCACGCCCCAGACCCGGACGTCGCTGCGCGGGACGAGCGGGGCCGAGAGCTCGAGCGCGTCGTCCGCTGTAGTCCGCGACTGGGTGACGTAAGGCGCGAAGCCCCGGGTGCGGTCGAGCAGCGCGCCCTGAGCGCCCTCGAAGACCAGCGGGCCGCGGGCGAGCGCCGCTCGGAGGGCGCGCGGGGCGGTCTCGAGCCGGACGCGTCCGAGCACCTCGAGGTAGCTCCGGTGCAGGACCTCGGGTTGGCAGCGCTCGCGGAAGTAGACGAGCAGTTCCTGGACGACGGGGGTGGGGGAGCTGCCGGCGAGGGTCTGCGCGCGTGCGAAGGCCCGATCCCGCAGCTCGCGCAGGCCTTGCGGTCCGTCGAGCAGGTCGGCGACACGCACCGCCTCGCCGGTCTCGCTGCCGCGCACCGCTTCGCCCACGCCCATCCCGCACGTGCCGAGGCGCTCTTCCCCGCGCAGCACCTCTGCGAGCTGGCCGAGGAGCTTGTGCATCGGCGTGACCAGCACGCAGTCGGGGTCGATGGTCACGCACCCGAGGGGGTTGGGGACGCCCTTGGACTCGAGGACGGAGGCCTCAGCTGCCAGGGTCTCGAGCTCCACGCGCATCTGCGGGCCGAGGATCGTCTCGACCCCCGGCAGAAAGCTCCCCGCGCCGAGCTGGGCGAAGCAGTGCCAGCGGCCGTCCGGGGCGACGACGTTGTGTCCGGCCTGTGGGCCGCCGTTGAAGCGGACGACCGTGCGCGCGCCCAGCGAGCGGACCAGATGGTCGGTGACCGTGCCCTTGCCCTCGTCGCCGAAGCCGAGGCCGACGACGACTGCGATCGGGCCGAGCGGCGGGCGCGTCATTCCCGTCTCCGCGCGCCGAGCACTCGCTCCAGCACCTGCACCGCCGCGCGGAACGCGTCCTCCTGGAAGCACAGCCCGTCCGAGAGGAGGAAGTGGCGGTACCCCAGGCGCAGGAGCAGCCAGAGATCCGACAGGTCCTGGCTGGCGAGCGAGCCGTCCTCGAGCGAGGTGAGCAGCCGCGACGCAGCGATGGCGTCCGGGTCGGCCGCGACGATCGACTCCATCGCCTCGAGGAGCCGCTCCTTCTCCGGTCCGAGCTGGATGAAGAGGTCGTCGCGGGCGGCCATGAGCACGGTCCGCTCGCGCAGCGCCGGGTAGTCGCGGCGGACGAACTCGAGTCCTGCCTTCGATTCGATCTTCGCGACCACGCTCGCCTCGGGGTCGAGGGCGAGCAGTTCCTCCACGTCCTCGCGGCGCTCGGTGAAGGAGAGCATGTAGTCGTGCAGCCCCAGCCGGCGCGCCGCCTCGACGTACTCGCGGTCGCTGTCGGTCAGCGTCCCCTCGATGATCAGCGAGGGGTCGAGGATGTTGATGGGCTCGCCCTCGCCGACCACCCGCATCGGCCGCCGGTTGAGGATGAGCTTGTCGCCACCAACCAGCTCCACTGCGCGGGAGACGCAGTCCTTGAAGTGGACGTCGACCGGCAGGCTGACCTGGATCCGGTGGTTGAGCTGGACGTACGCGTACGGCAGGTAGGCGAAGCGGGCGATGCGCAGCTGCCGGCCCTTCAGGTCGAGCCAGAGCCGCTTCTCCCCGCACTCGCGCTGCAGCCGGGCGAGCACGTCGGCGCGGCTCTCGGCGAGCGGGGAGATGGTGTTGAAGCGCAGCGCGTCCACCTGCGGGTGGGCGATGAGCTCCGCGCGGTGGTCGACGTAGGGCGGCAGCGTGGCCACCACGCCCAGCGTGTCGCGGTCAGGCCGTGCCATCAGAAGACCCGGCCCTTCTTCTTCCCCTTCTTGGCACCGGGCGCGGCCGGGTCCGCCGGTGCAGGCGTCGCTGGGGTCGTCGGCGCAGCGACTGCCCTGGGCGCCGAGCCGCGGCTCTCCGCGTAGCGCTCGAGCGACCGGCGCACCTCGGCCACCCGCTCGTCGGTCTGCGGGACGGCGCGCTTGGTCTTCAGGTCGTCCAGGTACTCATCGAGGGTGCGCGTCCCGCCGGCGATGGCGAACAGCCCCAGCGTCACGTCGGCGATGGCCTGGTCGCTGAACAGCGGGATCACGAACTCCTTGCCCAGCGCCTTCTCCCACTGCACCTGGATCTGCTCGTTCTCCTTCCCCGCGTACTTGCGCCGGATGAGGAAGACGTTGTCCTTGAACTTGCGCTTCAGCTCCGCCCAGACGACGTCGGTCTCGACGGTCTCGTGCGTGCCGCCGAAGTGGCGCTCGAGGTCGCCCTTGTAGAGCGTCTCGCGGAAGCCCTCGTCTCCGGTGACGAGGAAGAACGGCTGCGTGGCCGAGCCCAGGTCGCAGCGGCGCGCGTAGAACCACGCGGTGAACTCGTACGACTCCTTGGCCTGCCCGCCGCCGTTGCCCTCCAGCCAGATGCGCTCCAGCCAGTCGTCGAGCTTCCGGATGATGGAGAAGTCGGCGATCTGGATGGGGGCGGCGTCGCTGAGGATGTCGCCCACCGCGGCGAGGCTCATCTCCGGGTCCTGCAGGTAGCCGCACTCCGCGAGCTGCCCGGCGATGAGCGGCATCTTGTCGAAGATGATGCGCGGCAGGTTGCCCATCGAGCCGGTGACGTCGAAGGCGTAGACCACCGGGCTCTGCGCGCGCGAGGAGAGCGACCGGTCCTTCACCAGCAGCCCTGGGTCGGCGCTGCGCCGGGACATCTTCTCCGCCGCGGCGTCCGAGAAGCCGGTGCTGCCCCGGTCGTAGCCGTCCGTGGTGTCGCGGTCGTAGTAGCTGCCTCCTCCACCCATGGGTTCCCTCCCTTTCGTGCTCCGTCAGTTCAGCTCGCCCGACCCCGCGCCGCGCTTGCGGAACGGGTCGGCCGAGACGATGCCGCGCTCGGCGAGGCGGTCGAGCGCCTCGTCGAGGCCCGGGAGCAGCCCGCGCTCGCGGATGCCCTGGACGATGCCCTCCACGTCCGGCGGGAGCAGCCGCTTCGAGGAACTCTCGGCGAGCCCCGCCAGCGTCATCGCGTCGATCTCGGCGCGGCTCGCGCTGGGGATGAAGTCGGCGATGGAGGCGTCGAGCGCGGCGGCGTCCACCGCCGAGAGGCCGCGCTCCCGGGCGCTGCGGAACGCGCCCAGCACCACCTTCTCCAGGTCCGCTCCCGAGAGCCCGTCGGTCGCCGCCGCGAAGCGCCCGAAGTCGGCCAGGACGTGGGCGATGCCGTGCCGCCGCAGCAGGATCTCGAGGATGGCCGCGCGCTCGGCGAGCGAGGGCAGGGGCATGAGGATGCGCTCGTCGCTGCGGCCGCTGCGCTTCAGCGCCGGGTCGATGCGGTCGGGGCGGTTGGTGCAGTTCACCACCAGGATCTTCCCGCGGATGCGCGGGTCGGAGAGCAGCTCCATCCACGCCTTCATCAGCCGCTCGGAGACCCCGCTGTCGCCCTTGGGGCCGTCGCGCCCGGCCTCGGCGAGGTCGGCCTCGTCGTTCATCACCACCACCGGCGCGAGCGAGCGCAGCCCGCCCACCAGCTTCTCCATCCGCGCCTCGGACTCGCCCACCCACATCGAGCGCACGTTGCGCGTCTTCACGAAGTTGAACCCGGCCTCCTTCGCCAGCGCCTCGACGATGGCCGACTTGCCGGTGCCCGGCGGGCCCATCAGCGTGACGCCCATGGGGACCAGCAGGCGGTCGCCGCCGCGGATGGCCGCCAGCACCTGCGAGAAGTAGGCCTTGATGTGCGCGCATCCGCCCAGGTCGTCGAGCCCGCGCACCGGGTCCACCACCTCGAGGACGTCGCCGTACTCGGCGTTGAGGATCTCGCGCTTCTTGCGCTTCACGAACCCGGCGTCCAGCACCTCGCCCGCCTCTCGGGCGCGGCGCAGCACGTCCTCGAGCTGGCGCAGGCTCATCCCCTGCGAGGCGCGCGCGAAGGACTCCACGTCGAAGTCGTCCGGCACCTCCACCGGATTGTCCGCCTGCGGTCCCGTCGCTGCTTCGAGGAACGCCACGCGCGCCTGCTGGTCGGGCTTGGGGATGAAGACCACGGGGATGCCGCAGTCGGCGACGCGCAGCTCGGGCGAGACCTTCGCTGCCTGGTCCGTGACCAAGAGCACCAGGTTGCGGCGGGAGCGCAGCGCCGGGTCGCGCGCCCAGTTGGCGAGGCGCTGGACGTTGGTCCGCTCCGCCGGCGCCAGCGGGATGCCGGCGCTGATGGTGGGGGCGACGAAGTGCGCGGACTCGAGGACCACCGCGACGCGCTCCATCCCCCGCAGCGCCTTCTCCAGCACCAGCAGCGCCTCGTCGGGCTCCCGGGGCAGCCCGCGGCGCGAGGCCAGCTCGAGCCTCGCCGCCGCGACCGGGTCCTTGGCGCGGTCGGCCGCCGGCGGACGGGAGAGCTCCAGGAGCCGCTTCTCCATGGCCGGGGTCGGGCAGGAGATGCCCGCCGCCACGTCGTAGAAGCCGGTGAGCGCGGCGGTGTCGAAGACCTTCTCCAGGAACGCCCGCAGCGACACGAAGGCGCGGGCGGGCTCGTCCTCGGCGTCGGGGTTGGGCACCAGGCCGTGCACGTCGCCGTGCAGCAGGAAGACCGAGGCGGTCCCGGCCTGGAACGGTGCGAGTACCTCGTGCTCGAACCACTCCGGCATCCCGGTGGACCCGTCGTCCGCGTCGCTCAAGACTTCCCCCTCTTCTTGCCCGGGTGGCGGTGCCTCGCGCCCTCGGGGATGGGCTGGCCCGCGCGGCGGTGCGCCTTCACCACCAGCGGGACCCCCAGCTTCTGGGCCAGCGCCAGCAGCCGGTCCTCGTCGGCGGCCAGCTCGCCCTCGGAGCGGTAGTGCTCGAAGCGGAGCTCGGCCTCGCCGCGGGCGGGCAGGGTGATGCGCACGAACTCACGGACGTCGCCGGGACCCGGCTTCTCGCCCTCGACGACCAGGCCCGTGAGGTCCTCCTCGAGCACCGCCTCGAAGTCGAGCAGCTCGGCGATCACCCGCAGCACCTCCAGCTGCCAGCGTCGGGCGATGGCGCCGAGGCTGCGGTCGAGCCCCGCTCGCTCCTTCGCCGAGCGGGAGGTCCCGCGCGCGGCCAGCCTCCCCCCGCGGATGGCGAGCGTCAGCGCCGACGGGGCGGGCAGGACGGCGAGGGTCCGGCGCAGTGCCTCGGCGAGCAGCGGCTCGGGCTCGAGGGTGAGCAGCCAGTCGGCGAAGGGTGGGTCCTCCTGGCCGAGGCGCTCGAGGAGCTCGGCGTCGAGCGCGGGCGGCGCGACGCGGGCCTCGAAGGTCTGCGGCGCAGGCGCCGCCACGCGGACTTGGGAGCTGCTCCGGAAGCCGAGGTCGCAGGGCACCCGGGAACGCTAACGGAGCGGAGCGCGGGAGTGCAACGCGGGTTCCCCGGTCCGGTTGCGCGCCGTCCTGCGCCGCCCCAGACTGCCGGCGGCCCCTCTCCGAGGATGGACTCCATGAACTCCAGCCGACCCCTGCGCACGCTCCTGCTCGGGCTGCTCGTCTCCTGGCCGCTGCCCGCGCTCGCGCAGCTGGCCGCCTTTGCGCCCGAGGACCAGGACCGCTCCACGCCCGAGGAGATGACCGGGAAGCTGCTGATCGTCGCGGTGATCCTCCTGGTGCTGGCGTCCGTCGCAATCGCCCTGCAGATCGTGATGCCCAAGCGGGTCCGGGTGAACGACGCGGCCCGGAACGACCCGCGCCGTCAGCCGCCCGAGGCGCGTACCCGCCAGCTCGGCGAGCTGCGCGAGCGCGATCCCTCGTTCGTGGAGTCGGAGTTCCTCGCCCAGGCGCGGCGGACCTTCCTGGCGATCTCCCGGGCCCGGGAGGATGGCGATCCGCGGCTGGTGTCGGGGCTGGTGTCGGACGGGACGCTGCGGCGCTTCCTCACCGAGGCCGCGGTCGACCGCTCGGCGGGGACGCGGACGGTCACCGGCGACGTGCAGCTCATCGGCTGTGAGCTCATCGCGGCCGACTGCGACGCGGGCTACGACGTGCTCCACGTGGCGATGACCGGCTCCCACCGCGTGGCCCAGCTCCCCGCCGACGCGAGCGCCGCCCCGGAGGTCGCGCGGCGGGGCAAGGTGGTGGAGCTGGACGAGGTCTGGTCGTTCGTGCGGCGGCTCTCTGCCGGCGGCGGGAAGGGCCACCTCGCGGACGGGAAGTGCCCGTCGTGCGGCGCCCCGGTCGAGCGCGCGGCGGTGACCTCGTGCGAGCACTGCCGGGCCATCCTCAACTCGGGTGAGCACGACTGGGTGCTCGCGGGCGTGCGCGAGGGGCCGGAGTTCTTCTGCCGGCTGCGCGCGTCCATCCCCCGCTGGCCCGAGCTGCGCGCGCGCGACGCCGAGCTGCACCGGACCGTGCTGGAGGACCGCGCGGCGCTGGTCTTCTGGAAATGGGTGGAGGCGCTGGTGACGGGCACGCCGAAGCGGTTCGCGCGCCTCTGCTCGCCGGCCACCCTGGACCACCTCGAGGAGTCGAACCGGAGGCTCCCCGCGTTCCGGCGGATCGAGCTCACCGACCTGTACCTCGCCGAGGTGGAGCCGAGCGCTGAGCGGGACCGCGCCCACTTCGTGCTCTCGTGGCGGACGGGGAAGGGGAGCTGGGACCTGCCCAGGAAGAGCGTGCTCTCGCTCGAGCGGCGGGCCGAGGTCCGGGCGCGGCGGGAGACGGGCCTTGCGACCGACCGCTGCCACGCGTGCGGCGGGGCGCAGCAGGAGGTGGATGCGGTGACCTGCGCCTGGTGCGGCGCCGTCCTGCCCAACGACTGGGCCTTCGTGGACTGCCTGCCCATCGACGAGTTCTACCTGGTGCGCCACGCCGCCGACGCGCAGCTCGAGTGGCTCTCGGAGCTGGTGGGCGACGCGACGAGCCCGCGCGAGGCGGCCCGGCTGATGGCGCTGATGGTGGCGATGGTCCGCGCGGACGGCGAGGTGCGGCCCGGGGAGCGGCAGCTGCTCCAGCGCTGCGCGGCCCGGTGGCACGTCGCGCCCGCCCAACTCGAGGAGCTGCTGCAGCTCCCGCTACAGACGCTCGTTGCAGTCCGGCCGGAGCCTGCGGGGGCCAGGCGCGCGCTGCGCGGGCTGGTGGCTGCGGCGCTCGTCGACGGCGGGGTCGGCAAGTCGGAGAAGGTGCTTCTCAACGGGCTGGCCGAAGTCCTGAAGCTTCCCGTCATCGAGGTGGATGCTGCCGTGGCCGACGCCAGCGCAGCCCTGGAGACGGCTCGCCGCGCCTCTGCGGAGGGTTGAGTGTCGGTCCGGGCTGGCCATGAAAGCCAAGTGATCACAGCCTGTTACGGATCGCTCGACAAGGCCCTCCAGGGCTCCTGGGCTGGCCCAGGAACGACGCTGGGAAGCCTGGCCCTATTGAAGTAGCGCCCCCCACCCCTCGGGCCCTGGGAAGGGCCCTGGCAGCCGCCTGGAGCCGTTTTCGTGGCTTCGGGGGTCGGATCTGGCCCTCCGGAAGCCCCGGTGTGACACCGGTCACGCTGGCGCTGGAATCGGGCTCCACTTCGCGTCGTTTGACATCGGCCCGACGCGGCGCAGGAAATGGCGCCCTCCTTGTCTCGTAGGAGAGGCACTTCTGGAGCCTTCCCTCCCATGTCCCTCTTGCTCACGCTGAAGACGCTCTGGTCCCCGGGCGCGGCGATGCCCGCGGTCGTCGACCAGCGCCGGTTCGTCTGGGCCCTGCTGCTGGTCGCGGCGGTGGGCCTCGCGTTCATCGTCCTCGCGACGCCCCGCGTGGACTTCGCCTCGGTCATCGAGGAGGCCCTCGACCGCGTGCCCGAGGCCGCGGCGAAGCTCACGCCCCACGAGCGCGTGGAGAAGATCGAGTCGGGGCGAAAGGCGGCCATCGTCGCGTCCATCGCCGGGGCCACGGCGGGCCAGGCGCTCTTCGCGCTCTTCGCCGCCTTCTTTCTCTGGCTGGCCTTCAAGGTCGCTGGCGGCCGGCCGGGCTTCGTCGGCACCTTCGCGGTCGCGGCGCACGCCGGGCTCCCGAGCGCGGCGCACGACCTGCTCTCTCTCCCGGCGCTCTTCCAGCGCACGGAGCTGCGGCTGACCGAGCTGCCCCGGCTGCTCCCCTCGAACCTCGCCGCGCTCGCGCCGGAAGGGCTCCCCGCGCCCCAGCTCTCGCTTCTGGGCGAGGTGGACCTCTTCGCGGCCTGGACCCTGGTGCTGGTCACGCTGGGCATGGCCCACGCGGCGAAGGTCTCGCGGCTGCGCGCCGGGGTCGTCACCTTCGTCCTCTGGGCCTCGTACGTGCTCGTCTTCCGCTTCGCCGTCCCCTCGCTCACTGGTGGGACCCCGTCATGATCTCCCTCGTGCTGCTCTCGGCGGTGCTGGCCGCCGCGCCCGACCCCGGTCCGCTCACGCTCGACGACGCGCTCGCGCGCGCGGCCCTGCACAACCCCGAGCTCAGGCTGGCCCGCCTGCGCGGCGAGTCCGCCGGGGTGGACGAGTACGCGAGCTGGGCCGCGGTCCTGCCCCGGCTCGACGTCAGCACCGGGTTCGGCGTCAGCTACTTCGGCCCCCAGCAGCGGGTGACCACCTCGCCTTCGATTACCCAGGACCCCGTCTCCGGCGAGCTGCAGCTCGACTGGAGACAGCAGACGGTGGACATCCCGGGGACGGACCTCGGCAGCTTCTCGCTGGGGCTGCAGCTGGTGCAGCCGCTCTTCGACGGCCTGCGCGGGCCGCGGCTCATCGAGCGGGCGAAGCTGGGGGTCGTGGCAGCCCGCCAGCAGGTGGACGAGGCGGCGCTGGCGGTGAGCTTCGACGTGACCCGCCGCTTCTACGAGGTGGTGAAGGCCGACCGGAGCGTGGAGGTGCTGGCGGAGACGCTCGCCCGCTCCGAGGAGTACGTCACTCGCGTGGACGCGCTCTTCGCCGCAGGGCGTGGCCAGAAGAGCGACACCATCGCCGCGCGGGTCAACGTGGGCAACGACCGGCTGGCGCTGGAGAACCAGAAGACGCGCGCCGAGCAGGCCCGGGCGGAGCTGGCGCTGGCGCTGGGAATGGGGCCCGGGCAGATCCAGGCGCTCGGGGCCAGCGCCGAGGTGGACCGGGACGAGGCGGCGCTGCGCGAGCCGCCCGCGCTGGAGGCGCTGGTGGAGCAGGCGCGCAAGGCCCGCCCCGCCTTCGCCCGAGCGCGCGCGCAGGCCGAGCAGGCGGCGCTGGACGCGAAGATCGCCACCGCCGACTACTGGCCCCAGGTGAGCGGCGTCCTCAGCTACGACCGCAGCGGGCCCACCTTCGCCGGCGAGAACGGCGTGTGGGGCAACCCGGGGCGCCAGTTCGTGGCCACCGCCCAGCTGAGCGTCACCGCCAACCTCTTCAACGGGCGCCAGACGCTGGCCGCCCAGCAGCGCGCCTCCATCGCCCAGCGCACCGTGAAGGCCGAGGCCGAGCAGCTCCTGCTGCAGGTGGAGTCGGAGCTCGCGAGGGCGCGCCTCAACGTGCTCGCCCTCGCCCGGGCCGTGACCCTGGCCGGGGAGAGCCTCCGGCTCGCCGAGGAGGGCGTCGCGCTCGCACGCCAGCGCCTCGACGCGGGCGCCGCGACGCAGATGGAGGTGCGCGACGCCAACCTCAAGCTCACGCAGGCCAAGCTCTCCCTCGTCCACGCGCGCATCGACGCCCTCGTCGCCCGCGCCGACCTCAACCGCGCCGCCGGCGGCGCCCTCTAGGAACACCCCCATGACCTGGTTCAAGCGCATCGTCGCCGCGCTCTTCCTGCTCGCCGTGGGCGGGGTGGTCTTCGCCTCGCTGCAGCCCAAGAAGGAGAAGCCGCTGCCGGTCCAGCTCGCCGCGGTGAAGCGCGGCTCCATCACCCGCACCGTCACCGGGGCCGGCAAGCTCGAGCCCGCGACCCAGGTGAAGGTCAGCTCGAACTTGTCAGGCGACCTTCTGGAGCTGACGGTCAAAGAGGGCGACGAGGTGAAGAAGGGCCAGCTCCTCGCGCGCATCGAGTCCCGCCGCTACGCCGCCCAGGTGAAGCAGGCCGAGGCCGGGCGCGCGAGCCTCACCGCCGACCTCGGGGTCGCAGGTGTCGAGCTGGAGCGCATCAAGGCCGAGCGCGAGCGGGTCAGGAAGCTTCTGGCCGCGGCCAGCGCCAGCCAGGCCGAGCTTGACCGGCTGGACTCCGAGGTGGCCGCCCAGGAGGCGCGCATGCAGGCGGTGCGGGAACGCATCGGGCAGGCGGCGGCGGCGCTCTCCGAGGC
>CAZAIE010000047.1:12932-15548 GCA_964485035.1 uncultured Myxococcaceae bacterium
GAGGCCGCGCACTTCCTCTCGATGACGACGATCTACGCGCCCCTCGACGGCGTGGTCACCAGCGCCCCGAAGAAGGTGGGCGAGCGCGTGCGCGGCTCGGACTTCACCGAGGACGTGATCCTGGTCATCTCCACCCTCAACGCCATGGAGGTGAAGGTCGAGGTCGGCGAGCACGAGGTGGTCTACATCCGCCAGGGCGACAAGTCCGAGGTGGAGGTGGACGCCTTCCCCGACCGCAAGTGGCCGGCCGCGGTCGTGGAGATCGCCAAGAACGCGACCATCAAGAACCCCGGCACCGAGGCCGAGGTGACCACCTTCCCGGTGCGCCTGGCGCTCACCGGCCAGCTCCCCGGCGGCCTGCCGGGAATGAGCGCCGAGGTGCGCATCGCCACCGAGACGCACGAGAACGCGGTGGTGGTCCCCATCCAAGCAGTGGGCGCGCGCACCGAGCGCGAACTGGCTCCCGAGGGGGCAGGCGCGGGCGCAGTGGTCGAGGGCCAGGTGCCGCTCCTGAAGACCGGCAAGAAGAAGGCCCGCGAGCCCTTCCAGAAGGTGGTCTTCGTGGTCAAGGACGGCGTGGCCCGGGCCCGCCGCGTCGAGACCGGCCTCGCCAGCGAGACCGACATCGAGATCCTCTCGGGGCTCGAGGAGGGCGAGGTCATCGTCGAGGGGCCGTACAAGGCGGTCTCCAAGGAGCTCAAGGACGGCAAGCTCGTGACCGAGGAGAAGAAGGGCGAGACGGAGAAGGGGAAGAAGTCGTGACCGAGGGCACGACCCCGGCGGCCCTGGCTCCCGACGCGGCGGCGAGCGCCGAGCGCGCCCCGCTCATCGAGGTCCTGGATGTCCGCAAGCTCTACAAGGTGGGCCAGGAGGAGGTGCACGCGCTGGACGGCGTCACCTTCCCCATCCGCCACGGCGAGTGGGTGGGCATCGTCGGCCAGTCGGGCTCCGGCAAGTCGACGCTGATGAACATCCTGGGCTGCCTGGACAGCCCCACCTCCGGCACCTACAAGCTCAACGGCACCGACGTGCGCGGCCTCTCGGACGACGCGCTGGCCGACCTGCGCAACAAGGAGATCGGCTTCGTCTTCCAGACCTTCCAGCTCCTGGCCCGCTCCACCGCGCTGGCCAACGTGGAGCTGCCGCTCATCTACCGCGGGCTGTCGCGCAAGGACCGCCGCCACCGCGCCGAGCAGGCGCTGCACCAGGTGGGCCTCGCGCATCGCATGCACCACAAGCCCAACGAGCTCTCGGGCGGGCAGCGCCAGCGCGTGGCCATCGCCCGGGCGCTGGTGGGCGAGCCCTCGCTGCTGCTCGCCGACGAGCCCACCGGCAACCTGGACAGCGCCACCGGCGAGGAGATCATCCGGCTGTTCGAGCACCTCCACTCCGCGGGCCACACCATCCTGCTGGTGACCCACGAGCCGCGCCTGGCCGCCCGCTGCCCGCGCGCGGTGCGGCTCTCCGACGGCCGGGTGGTGGCCGACGGCCCAGGGCGGGACGTGGCCGCGCTGCAGCTCCCGCGCGCGGAGGGCACATGAGGGCGGTGCAGGGCCTGCGGCGGCTCTTGGGCGAACTGCGCGAGGGCTTCACCATCGCCGCTTTCGCGCTGGCCTCGAACCGGCTGCGGACCTTCCTCACCACGCTGGGCATCGTCATCGGGGTGATGACCGTCATCGCCATCGTGGCCATCATCCAGGGCCTGAACCAGAGCTTCTCCGACTCGCTCTCGGGCTTCGGGGCGTCGACGCTGTACGTCTCGAAGATGAAGTTCATGCACTCGCAGGACGAGTGGTTCACCTTCCGCAACCGCAAGAACCTGGGGCGCAAGGAGCTGGCCGCGGTCGAGGCCGAGTGCCGGCTGGCGAAGGCGGTCTCGCCGCAGGTGAGCGCCCGGGCCACGGTGCAGGGCGGGGAGAAGGAGATCGGCAACGTCCAGATCGCCGGGACCAACGCGCAGTACCTGGCCACCAACGGCGGCGGGCTCACCGCGGGCCGCTTCCTGGCCGAGCCCGACGTGGACTTCGCGCGACCGACGGCGGTGCTGGGAGCGGACGTCGCCGACCAGCTCTTCCCCGGGCACGCGCTGGACGACGTGGTGGGGCGCAAGGTCCGGCTCGCCGGCCGCTCGTTCTCGGTGGTGGGGGTGATGGAGCGGCGCGGGCGGTTCTTGGGCATCACCATGGACAACAATGTCATCGTCCCCTACACGACCTTCCTCGGCGTCTTCGGGATGAAGCGGTCCATGACCATCGCCGTCGCCGGCGAGCCCGAGAAGCTCTCCCTGCTCGAGGACGAGCTCACCGGCATCCTGCGGCGCGTGCGGCAGGTGCCTCCCGGCAGGGACGACGACTTCGCCATCAACCGCCAGGACCAGATCGTGAAGATCTACGAGCAGCTCACCGGGGCGCTCTACGGCGTGGCGCTGGCGGTGGGCCTCATCACGCTGGTGGTGGGCGGCATCGGCATCATGAACATCATGCTGGTCTCGGTGCACGAGCGCACCCGGGAGATCGGCCTGCGGCGGGCGCTGGGGGCGCGCAAGCGGACCATCCTGATGCAGTTCCTGCTCGAGTCGCTGGTGGTCGCGGCGGTGGGCGGGGCGGGCGGCACGGC
>CAZAIE010000048.1:0-15459 GCA_964485035.1 uncultured Myxococcaceae bacterium
CATCGGAACTGGGGGATGGCCCACCGGGGCCGGGCGCGCGCCAGCAGGCCTTTCTTCCCTACTGGCGAGGCGATCGTCTCCCGGAGGATCCGGGAGGCGGCGAGGATGCGCTTGAACGACCGGAGGATGGAGTCGCCGGAACCTCCTCGCCAGGCGATGTAGGTCGGGCAGTTGTAGTCGATGCCGAGCTCGCGGAGGACGAGCCAGGCGGTGGCATCCGCCTCGGTCTCGCGTTGGGCATGGACGGTCCACTCGCCGAGGCGGGCCATCTCCTGGTCGGTCCGGGAGAAGTGGAGCAGCTCGTGGGCGAGCTCATGGACCAGGACCCGGGCGCGCTCCGCGGGGGAGAGGTCCCGGCGGATCTGGATCGTCCCCCCGAGGGCCTGGCCCAGGATCCTCGAGCCGGACTGTGTGCCCAGGGAGTCGCGCTCCTCCAGGGTGATGCCGAGGCGGGGGACAGCTGCCTCGATGGCGGGAAGCGCCTCGACTGCGCCGGTGTACTGGATGGTCAGGTCCGGGAGGGGGCGGCCGTCGGTCTGGCTGACGTCGAAGACGTGGATGGCCTTGAAGGGCCAGACACGATTCGGGCGACTGGGGGCGAGTAGGAGGATTGGGTTCGCGCCGGGCTGGATGGTCCGGCCGCGGGCCCGCCACTGCTTGGGTCCCTGGACCCAGGTGGCGGTGGGGAACTGGCTGAACAGGAGGAGCTGGTTGTAGAGACCGTAGTACCCCAGCCGAGCGTGGCCCCAGAGGAGACCCGCGAACTGGTGGGTGGCTCGGACCTCGTCGGTGGAGCGGACGAGCTGCTTGAGGGACGCGACGAGCCGCGCCTGGCAGTGCCGGGCGAGGCCCAGGAGACAGTCGGCGTCGCACGGGGGTGGCTCGGAGTGGTCGTGGATGGGATGAGCGAAGTCCATGGACCCTCCGTGCCGCCCTGCCCAAGAGTGTGACTCACTCAAACGACGCCGTCCCGGCGGATGATCACCTCGACGGAGCAAATGCAGCCGACTGCGAGGCCGCCGACCAGGGGCGCTAGGGCGCCCTCCGGCCCGGCGAGAAACGTCGAAAGAGGCCCAGAGCAAGCGCAGCGGGCCGACGGATCGAGGGCTACTTAGTGGACTGGCCTGTCACCGAACGGTCTGCTCCCGCCGCGATCTTCGCTGCATAGAAGGCAGCCGCAGCCCCGAATCGCGACCTCGTGGTGCCTAGCAACCACTGCCGCAGCCTCGCGCGCGTGGCTCCCACGTAGAACAGACTGCGCTTCGCGCGTTCTCGTTCGCGCTCGTTCATCGCACGGAAGTCACCGAGTCCTGCTTCGAGACTATCGAGCCAGTCCAAGCCGCAGAAGAACACGAGCGCGTCCTCGTGCCCCTTGCAGGAGAAGACCGTCGTGACGCGTACGTGCTCGACGTCGCCTGTAGGGAACGCTCCCGTGTCGGCTCCCTCGCTGCCGCCATAGGCCAGCGCCCGAACACCCCGTATGCACAGTGCTTCAGCGACAGTTGCGGGTTTGACCGGCGACACCACAAGGATGTTCGCCTCGCGTACGTTTTCTCTGTCGATGAGGCCTTGGATGCACGCCGCAAGCGAGTCCCATTCCTGCTCGATGTCGGGCGCGAGGATGACCTGAGGAATTGGTCCACTTCGCTCCGTGTAGTCGACGTGGTAGAGCCCGTCGAGGCCCTCATCGGGCCGGCGCAGCAAGCCTTCTTTGGCAAGCTCGTTGGCCTTCATAAACTCGCGCATGCCAGGGTTCGCTACGCTTTGGTTCTCAAGCGGGTCCAGAACAACATTGAAGGCGAGATCGAGTATCTCCTTCGTTGACCGATGGGCTTCCTTCATGACGCGGGCGCGACCAGCGAACGAAAGCTCTTCTCTCAGACCGCCGCGAAACTGGTCCACCGGCAGACGCCCGTAGACGTTCTGCGAATCGTCGAGGAAGAGAAAGAACCTCCTGAATGGTGGCTTGCCGTTCTCGGCGGGGTTCTCTCGAGCCAGATAGTAGAGCTTCGTGAGGTCCGCCGGAGTCACATCCTGAGCCTCGTCGACGAAGACCGCATCGAATGCTGCTGCGGCGCCAACGATGGCTACGTGCTGAATTGCCACGCGTTCCAACTGACCTACGTAGGCAGCGCCAAACTCCTCTTGAAGCGATGCCTTGACGAGTTGCTCGATCAGCGACCGAAGGGCTTTGTTGAAGAACGAGACGAGCACCCTGGACTCGCTGTTGTCACGGAGAAAATGCGCGACCCATTTCGCAAGCACGAATGTCTTTCCACTTCCCGCGACACCACGCACAAGAAAATGGCCCTCCCCAAAGTTGCGCGAGGCAAGGCGCACCTGCTCGTCAGAGAGGATGGGCTTGGCGGTCGCAAGGCTCTCGATGCTCGCACCGAGACTTGTAGGTGAAGCCGCCGTTTTCCGTTGCGCGTGCCCACGCCCTCCTGGCGCGACGCGAAGAGGGTTCTCGGATGTAACCGCGAAGCGCGGAAGCAACGACAGCAGCTCGTTCGGAACTGCGGCACTGGCTTCGGCCTCTGATGCGATCACGAGAAGGTGCTGGCGCGCACGGCTCGCGGCAACATTCAGCATCCGTAGAAGGTCGGACGCCTGGAATGGCCGCCCGCCCGCAACTGTGTCAACGACGACCACGTCGTACTCGGCGCCTTGCTGGCGGTGAATGGTGGCGGCATGCACTAGGTCACGCGGCAGCTCCCATTCCTTACCCAATGACTCCAGCAGCCTCACTTGCGCGCGGTATGGCGTTGCTATCAGGACGCTCTGGCCTACATTGGCGGCCTGTTCGGCAAATGCGATGGCCAGCTCCGCCGAACTGCGACGGTTATATCCACGTCCGTTCCGGGGCCGGTCATAGGCAGTGAGGCGCAAGTCGCGCCTGCACTTTTCGCACTCATCGAGAACGATCCACGCAGCCCGGGTAGACGGAAAGCCGCTTGGCTTGCACGGCTCTGTGGCCCGCTTCTGGGGCCCAGGTCCGTCCGTCAACTGCCCTGCGTAGCAAAAGCGACTAACAACCTCGCGAATTTCCGGGTGCATCCGATGCTGCTCTCGGAGCAACTCGACGCCGGGGCGAAGGGCATCCCGAGCCGCGTCCTTCAAGTGAGACAACGGTGAAGTGCGTAGCCACTTGAGGACCTCGCTGGACGCACCCTCGGCAGACCGGGTGACTGGGCCAATTTGCTGGGGGTCTCCAGCTACCAGGCAAGTCTCAGCCAGTTGGGTGAGTAGGGCCGCTGCTGCCCGGCTGACCATTCCCCCCTCGTCGATGACCAGCTTCCAGAACGCTCGGGCACTTCCAAGTTCTGAAACCAGACTAAGTGCCCGGTGTACGGTCAGGAAGACAAGAGTTGCACTCCCCCTCTGGACCGCGGTGACAGTCTCGTCCGGAATGCCGGCCTCCAATGCGCGAAGCTCGGCCCGCAGTCGGGCGACCGCCTCTGGAGGTTCGGTCGACTCGGATGAACGAATTGCGTCCTTGAGAACCGAAACCTGGGCGCGTATTTCGCGGTACGCGGGGTCACTAAGCACCGTGGGGTACGCTTTTGCCAATTCCGGAGTCACACCATTGCCGCCGCGGAAGACTCGGCATTGGCCATCGCGAAGCAACTCGCCGGTCTTCTCCAGGCGCCCGCACACCCGACGCACCAGCTCGTCGACCGCGCGGTTGGTGGGCGCCACAACTACGATTCTCTTCCCCGGCTCCTCGCGCACGGCTGATTCGAGCATGCCTGCGAGCCGCTCGGTCTTTCCTGTTCCAGGAGGACCCCACAGAAGGTGCCAGTCGCCGAGCCAAGACGTGGCGCCAGCGGACATCGCGGCGCCGCGCTCGCCAAGCACACGCTGGACGGCCAACGCGATTCGCTGAGCATCCCCACGACAGGCTGATGCTGCCGCCAGAATTGTGCGCGAAAAGTCGAAAGGCTCGAGAACCCATCTTCGCACAGCCGCTACGTCGTCCGCTCCCCAATGCCCGCGATGCGCGCCGAAGACGTCGCCAGACTCCGCGTCGAAATGCACCACCTCAGCCACAAATCGAAGGGTGTGATCATCGAAGCCAAGAAGCCTTCCGCCCACCCAATCCGAGTCAGCAGCCGGGTGGGGATCGACCCGGACCATTTCCCGGTCAAACGACTTCAGCTTCGCTTCCGGCAAGCAGATGCTGCGATAGAAGGCGCTCTCCTCACGCAAAGCCGTGAGCATGTCCCCGGGGAGCACTTCCGCAGCAACTGACCACGCCTCCAGTTTCTCGATCGGCGCGCGGCCGTCCACCGGAGCCGGCTGGGGGCTTGCGGTTTCCACCAGGTACTCGCGTCGCCGCTTTTCCGCGGGCGTCAAACGCCCCGTTGCAGAAGGTTTGAATCGCTTAGCCGCGTCGGGCCGCAGGTTCTTGAGAGCCTCTTCGCGTTCTCTCTCCCGTGTCAGAGCAGCTTGAAGCTCACGAACCCGATTGACCCGCAACGCCTGCGTTGCCGGGTCATCATGCCTCGAGTCCCTTGCCAACTGCATCCAGCACGCAAGTTCGGCTTCAAGGTCGCTTAGAGATTTTCGAGCCATCGTCGCCCCCTCACCGGCCGATGTCCGGCGTAGCCGCGGTGGATCTCTCTACTTGAAACACTTACTCGGCACGCAGCAAGATATTGAGAGTATGCGCCTGACGCATGAGAGCAGCATGGACGCTCTCGAATCCTCTCGAGACATCAGCTTGAAGAGCGGCCACCTGCCCCTGCGTCTTCTTGAACTGAACCGCGTTGTAGACGCCGGCTCCAAGGTTCAGCAGGACGACACCCGCGTTGACCAGTTCAAGGATCATTGCCCCTCCGCCCGGCCCAACATTCGGAATGGCTTTCCCCGATGGATGTGCTTCGTGTAGCAAGTGCCGTTCTCTCCGAGAAAGACGCTGTAGTCCTTCGGGCCGCCATGTATACGGCTGAAAGTTCCGAAGAGCCGAGAGTTCGGAAGAACGATCATTGGTCAGTCAGTCCTCTTCGAATGCGTGGGAGTCGAACTTGAGCGTGTCGCAGTTCTCAGCCACGCTGCGGACCACCTTCTCGTCGATTCCCCCAGGCACTGTGATGTGCAACTCGAGCCGGGCTTCGACCTCCGCGTCCGGCAAGGTCGAGAGCAACTGAACGACCTCCTCGGCCACCTTGCCTGCATCGCGTCCGATTCGCAGTGCGTCGAGGCGCACTGAGCCCAGGAAAAGGGTCGGCTTGGGCTTCTCAGGCGCCTTGCCACCCTTCTTCGTCCCGCCCTTGGGGCCATCGCCGGGGAGCTCGGGCTCTCCGGGTTTGCCCATCATGGTGTCGCCCGGCCCCGGGCCATCCTCACCGTCCGGCCCGGGTGCCTTGGTCGAGTGCTTCTTGGCAACGTCGGGCTTCACTACGACCGTGTTCTTGTCGAACACGGGCATCGAGCCATGGCCGTACTTCAGGCCGATGTACCGTTTCGCCTTCTCGTCCCACGCGGCAGCCACTCCAAACGTGTCGTTGACAGCCATCTGCGCTGCGCCGTCTTTGACGGCTTCGACGAGGACCTCGCGGTCACGCACACGCGGCAGGTAGAGGTAGCGCGAGAACCACTCAGCGAGCTTGTCGACCGCGACGTGGTCTTTGTCCGCCCAGAGGTACCGGTCGAGCTCCATTCGGAGCCGCACGCCGCCCATCTCCGGTAGAAGCATCTCCTCGCTCTTGAGCTTGACGCTCGTGCGCTTGGCCAGCGAGTCGTTGCCGGTGACCTTGATCTCTTCCCACTTCACTTCTGCGGTCGCGCTGGGCTGCATGGGCACGAGGGCATGGATCCAAGAGGTGCCAATGCGGAGGTCGACGGTCTTGTCACCTTCCTCCATCTTCGTCTTGGCCTGGTGCTCGTGGAACTTGTCCAGGTTGAGAGGCTCGCGTTCGTCGTAGATCGACTTCCAGGCCAGATAGTGCGCCGTGGCGTCGAGGAGTGACTTCAGCTCCTTCTCGTCGGCGGCGAGAAAGACCAGGCAGTTGCGCTCAAGCCGAGGGCCTGAGCCCTTGCTCGCCAGGATCTCGGCCGCCATGGTCTTGGCCGCGCCGTCCTTGCCCTTCGCGTGGGCTGCTGTCGCCGGCAGGATCACCAGCCTCGTCTCGGGCTCGTCTGGAACGTCAGACGGGCTCTCCGGGCAGGGATGGACGCCAGCGAAGAAGCCGCGCTGCCGCGCTTCCTTCTGGAGCCGGCTATGGATTTCGGCGAAGAGCTCGGCTGGAGGGTTCTCGCGGAGCTTCGACGCGGCGCGGTCCTCGGCAATCCGGTTCAGGTTGGCCTTGGGCGAGACCCAGTACCTGTTCCCGTCCTGGTGGATGTACTTCGCCCGGTCGCTGATACGGCGCAGCGCATCTCCAAAGACTGCGGTCGTCTCGCCCGGCTGGACGCAGCCGAGCCGAACGCGGCGGTCGTCGATACCCGGGTTCTTGTTCGTCGCCCCGGGCGCGGTCCCGATGTACAGGGTGCGCGTGACGCGCCGGCACGCTGAAACGCGGCCAAGGTTCGGGGTCGCTCGGTCGATGTCGAGCGGCAGCGAGTTCTCGCCGTCGATGTCTTGCGAGATGATCGGTTCCCAGACGTCTGGCAGGTATCGCGTCAGCTCCGACTTCACCGGGCCGTCGTCCATGGGTACGGACGCCGGAAGGATCATCAGGCTCGAGTCTTGGCTCTCCCAAAGCCGGTGGATGACCTTGGCGAGGAGCCGCAAGACGCCTCGCGTCCGCTGGAACTTATCCAGCGTCGACCAGTCGTCGTACAGGCGCCTGAACAGCTCGGGGTGGATCGGGTACGCAGCCTCGAGCTCTCGGCGGTAGTTCTCTTCCGAGCACCCGTTGGGGAAGTCGTTCGGTGATTCGCGATACATCTTCGCAAAGCCCGCGACCACCGCGTCGCGCAGCGCAAAGGACTCCTTGTCGGTCATCGGCTCGAACAGACGGCGGCGCACGATCTCGAAGCCCTCGTCGCCCGATGCCGGCCGCCAGGGCTTGCCGACGCGCTGGAACACGTCTTTGAGCGTGTCCAGGGCGCGCTCGCCATTCTCGCCGCCGATCTCGATCTTCGAGGCCGGGATAGACGCCAGGACGAGCGTCTTGTCCACCGCCTTGGCGGCCTCGGTGATGGCCTGGGCGAACGTTGCCTGCGCCTCGAAGGTACCGGCGGGCAGGTCCGACTTGCCGAGGATTTGCCGAGCGTATGCGACCCACTCGTCGATCAGCACCAAGCAGGGCGAGTACTTCTTGAAGAGTCTCCCGAGAAGCTCACCGCCGGGGCTCACGCCCTTCTCGTCCGACTCCGCGACGAGCCGGTAACCTTCCTTGCCTCCAAGTTGCCACGCCAGCTCGCCCCAGAGCGTGTGGACCTTGACGCCGTCAGGCTTCTTCTGGACGTGCGCCGGGGACAGGTCCGTGCCGACTAGAACAGCACGGTACGCTTTGGGCGGCGCCGTGACGTTGGCCTTCTTGAGCACGCTCTCGACACCCGCCAGCTTGCCGGCGTTGGTGCCGCTGACGAGGTGATAGAGCGCCAGCATCGAGTGCGTCTTGCCGCCGCCGAAGTTGGTCTGCAGTTCGACGACCGGGTCGCCGCCCTTCCCCGTGAGGCGTTGGAGCGATCCGACTAGCAACTCCTCGAGACCGGCGGTGATGAACGTCCGCTGGAAGAACTCGACCGGGTCCCGGTACTCGTCGCTGCCCTCGCCCCGATAGACCTGGGCGAGGTCAGCCGCGAACTCTGCCTGCATGTACTGGCCCGAGGCGACATCGGGATGCGGCGTGACAACCTCCCGCCAAGGCTTCAGGCCTGCCTTGGGCATTCCCTCGAGCGGCAGCTGGTAGCGCGTCTTGTTGCGCGCCTGCTCCGTGAAGATGGTGCGCTGGAGCTCGATGCGAAGCTTGCTGACTTCTTCAGCCTCCGCCGATGCACTGATGGAGTCGAGCAGGCGCTTCATCGTGTCGAGAGCGCGGTCAGTGTCTTCATTGGACCATGGCTCCTCGTGCGCCCACTTGTTGCGGACCTCTCGCAACTCGGAGATGTACGCGCGCTCGATGTGGCCGAGGATGTTTGCGAAGACCTCATTCCAGCTATCGCCAATGGCCTTGAGAAGACCTTGCGTATCCCACGCGACTCCCGTCTTGGTCTTCTTGAGCTTGAACCGAGTAGTGATCTCCTCGATCCAATAGCCGTTCTTTGCCTTGAACTCGCGCTCGGCGAAGGGAACCAAACCACCTCGCAGGTACTCAAGGGCCTTTGCAATCCGCTCACGGTTACTCATTGCCACGAGGCACCCTCCTTAACCAAACAAGACACACCAAGGCGGCAGCCTGCTCGCATCAGCGAGCGCCGCGCTTCTTTGCCTTCTTGCCGACAGACGGCATCCCTGTCAGCTCAAGTTGTTCACTCTTGCCTGATTGCGGGGAAGCTGCTGCGAGCTTTTCAAGCTCGGGCCAAGCGACGACGAGACCATTGAATGCTCTTGCATCGTCCGACCAACGGTTTTTCTCGCAGACGCCGTACATCCGATATGCCAAATCGCGTGCCGGGATTGCGAGCGTTCCCATTCTCTGCAGGAGCATCGCGCAAGCGACCTCGCCCCGCCCCTCGAGTTGCTTGATGAGGTGATTGGCGCCCTCCCACACGGTAAGCCGCGTGTCCGCCAGCGGATCCCAATCGCTTGGCAACTCGTCGCGTTTCAGCAGCCTCACCTTGCCGGCTGCCGAGTGGAGAAAGCCTGCCTCAACAACGCCGGCGACGGAGATGTTGCGCGCCTTGGCCAGGGTTTCGGCATCTCCATAACTGCCAGTGCTCCACCCGTTCGAGGCGAACCATGTCACCGCGAAGCGAGTATAGGGATCCACTTCGCCTTCGTTTGCGGACAGCACCTCGTCCAAGACGGCATTGATAACTTGAAGAGCCTCTCTGACCGTCATTGCGCTTCCGTCCGCTTCAAGCACCGAGGAATGACTGGAGTAGATGGCCATGCCTGGGCCGATGGCTGCCTGTGCGATATCGACGGGGGCGATGTTGGAACTCATCAGCAGCCCCAACGTCTTCGCAAGTTCCGCGCGAAGCAGCTTTCGAAACTCACCTTTGGTGATTCGAATAGCGCCTCTCTCCTTCGGACGACAAACGAGCACCACAGAGGACGCCAAGGCGTTAGACCCCAATGCCCTCATTCGAGCCTTGCGCTCGGTTCTTACCGGCCAAGTGCCTGAGATTCGTAGTCCTGAACCAACGAGAGCGTCGAGAAGCTTCTCCCATCCGGTTGAAGAGACGAGTTCATCGCCGTCTTCGTCGTCGGACTCTTCCTCGGTTTGCTTGAATGCATAGTAGATGGTGGCGGGGTATGAGCCCGCCCTCTCAGCGATCTGCGCAAACACCTTCCGGAGTCCGGCATTGAAGTGATTCTCCGCAACCTCTTTGTCGCCGCCATGCCTATCTGCGCTCGCTACTAGTTCTGCGCTCTTCGGTACCAACACTGTGTCGAAGAGGCCCCGGAATCGCCCACGCAGGGTTCGCCGCAGCCATATGTAGAAGAAGTCAGATAGGTCCGAATACCCAATGTTATCGAAGTAGGGTGGATCGGTGGAGATCAGGCTGCCCTCGCCAGTCTGGGAAACCGTTTCCTCGGCGGACTGCGTTACTACTTCTGAAGATACAGGTGCGGTCGGAAAGGAGGGGATCGCACCAAGAACATTCTTTAGCGCCGCATCCCAACTTCCCACCGAATCGCCAAAGGGGTGCCCTTCAGCGAACTCCCAACTCATCGACACTATTTGCCTCTCAGGGGCCGGCGTCCCTTTCGATGTTCCCGTTGTTCGAACGAGCCAGCGGACAAGCGTCGAGTTGGTCTGGACCAAGCGGTCAACGGCAAAAGCCATGAGAAGCATGATGGCGTCAACGTAGGCCTCGTCGCCCTTGGCTTCCTTGCGAATGTCCTCCTGGAGCTCGTTCACGACGTCGGCAAAGGTCGCCACGGTTGCGAGTTGCCGCTTTGTGAAGAGCTGTGCGTGCTTGACGATGCCGTAGTTCTGAACTCGAAACCCAAGCGCCTTCTCAGGCAGCTCTGTCTCAGGCGCCCACGTCTCGGGGGCTTTCTCGGCTGCGCGAGCCTGCTCTTCTGTGGGGGGGAGATACAGTCGCCTGCGATTGGCGCTGACGGCCATCGCCATGAGGACCTGTCCCAATCTTCTCGCCCGACCTTCTGCTCTTATGTGGCTGAGCGGGATCGGCTGCTTGCAGGCAAGGCATTTGGCGCCCTTCTTGTTTACAGAGCCTGGCGGGGGAGTGCCTTGAGTGTGAATCTTGAAGTCAAAACGCTTGCCTTGCGCAGGAACAGGCTCTGCCCATGCCTCGTTACCCGAGTGCTTGGATAGCCAGAACTTGTTGACTAGTGGCGTAGAGTAGCCACAGCCTGGGTTTGGGCAGGTGACAGTTCGTGCCCAAATCCAAGCTACGGGGTCGATATCCTTCCCCAGTTGCTTAACCTTGAGCGGTGGGAAGCAATGACCGATACGCTTCTCGGCGCGCGCCTTTACAAGCTCTCCATACCGCTTGGCGTCGGCAATGAGTCCCGCATACGGAGCGGGTTCTAGTGCACCAAGTGCTCGTGCTCCCGACCTTGCCTTGCCAGATCGCTCGGATAGAGGAGTGGCCTGTGCGAATCGTGGTAGACATTGAATCATCGCCTTGCAGATAAGACTCGCAACTGGATTAAGGTCGCCGCAAACCACCGGAAGTCCAAGCCGTGCAGCCTCAAGCGGAATGGACCCCCCACCCGCGAAGGGATCACAGAATGTCGGCAGGTTGGGTACCAACTTCTTTAGGCGGGCCTTGAAGGCCGCGAGGCGTCGAGGGTCTGATGTCAGCTCAGGGTCAGATGCCTCCATCACCAGACCATGGAGGGCACGACGGGCTTCTTTCGCCTCGCTTTCCGAAAGGCTTTCGTCCGGTGCATCAACGAGCGAGGCGACGAGGATTGCTCTCGCCGCCCCAAGAGGTTTTCGAGACCACCAAGCGTGGAAGTTTGGCGGCAGTCCAACATGGATGTCCTTTTCCCTTGCGCAGGAGTCGCTGATATCCGCGAGAGGAAGTGAGTCTTCGATCAGCTTGCGAGGAGCAGAAGTCATCGTGGTGGATTCCCTCTTGAGAGGAGAGCGGAAAGCTGGAACGTGGAGTGGGTCTGGGCAAACCCAGGCTGGCCCCACTCGAAGTCAGTCACGTAAACAGGCTCGCTTGCGGCATTGTCCCTTATGGAGACGATTGCCAGTCGGAACTTGTCCGGAACATTCAGCGCACGAAGGATCTCGTTCTTGGTCAGGACGACGCTTGTCGCTCCGTGAGACCGGCCCTTCACTTCGATGAAGAAGACGTCCCCGGTCTTCTTGTCCTTCGACTCGACGTCATAGCCGAGCTTGTCCTTCCCGACATCGCGTGGTTCGCGGCCGAGCTTTCTCTCGGCGGCCAGAACGGCCTCGACGGCCAACTGCTCGACCACAGATCGCTTCTCAGGATCGGCATCAACCGAATGGTCGGCAGGCGTACGGGGGCAGACCTTCTTCAGAGCGCCCAATGGAATCACCAGAGCCCCACCGACCACTCGAGGTGTCTGCGGCGAGATCGCCCGCTCGACCTCAAGCTCCCGCTTTCGCGTCTGGAGCCTGTCAGCCAACTTGCTGGCCCACTCATCAGCGTTGTGCGAGGAGAGCTTGGTCTTCCTTCCGGCGGCCTCTTGCGCCTTGAGGTCCTGCGCCCGGCGGTCCCAGTGGTTGATCTCCTTCTTGAGCCGCGCCTCGACCTGTTCTTCGATCTTGTCGATGAGCGGTAAACGCTGCTTCCTGACTTCCTCGACATGTTTGGGCACGATCTCGCGCAGGGCGAACCCCAGCGCCTGGTTCTCCCAGTCCGCCTTCAGCCAGGGCGCATCGAGGACCGGTTGAAGTGCCTCGAACTCCTCCTTGGTCACCGGGCGGTAGTCGAGGTACGGCGCCATGCCCGCATCCCTGAAGCCCCCGCCTTCGATTGCTTCGACGAACTGGAGGCGCTGGGAGACGACCTGGAAGCTGCCTCCGCGCATCCTGCGGCCGTCCTGGACTGCGTGCTCCAGGTAGAACAGCAGCCGGGGCTTGTCGCTCGGGTCCTGCTCGTCGATGAGCACGGCGCCCTGCTTCAGAAGCCCTCGGTGCTTCTCGAGGATGAGGTCGATTGTCGAGTCGAGTAGCGGGTTGCCTGGAGAAACGAACATCGCAGGGGGCGGCCCCTCGGCATGCTCCTTGTCGAAGCAGATGCGCTCGTACCGTTTCCCGACGGCCGCTCCGGTTCCGATCTGGCGGTCGCGTTCGCGAATGGCGATGGGAACGTGCGTAATCTCCCATCGCTCCTTCTCGCGCCGGTGGCACTTGCCGGCGAGCCGGGTGAAGGCCTCCAAGAAGAACGCCTGGATGAAGTGAGGCTGAAGCCGCCGAGCCCTTGCACGCTCCATGTCGGCTCGGATGGCCTCGACCCGGGAGATGTCGAGCGTTCCCTGAACGAGGGACCGCTCTTCGATGAGCGCCTCAAGGTGCTTTCGATCCACGGCATTGGCGACTGCTTGCTGGATCTCGGCCTTCTTCGCCGGGTTGTCGCCGTACCGGATAGCGTCCATCAGCAGTTCGCGAAGCGGCTTCCCCTCGAACATCTTCCCGACGACGTCGAACACCTTCCCGCCGAGCGCCTTGCGCTCTTCCTCGAGCTTCTCGAGGAGCTGCACGTAGACGTCGGCCTCGCGGGTGTCCTTGGCCACCATGTTCCAGAGGTGGCAGACCTCCTTCTGCCCGATACGGTGGATGCGGCCGAACCGCTGCTCCAGGCGGTTTGGGTTCCAGGGAAGGTCGTAGTTGACCATCAGGTGCGCGCGCTGGAGGTTCACACCTTCACCGGCGGCGTCGTTGGCGACGAGCACAAGCACCTTGGGGTCGTTCATGAACGCATGGACGACGCGCCTGCGGTCCTCACGAGCGATCCCACCGTGGATCTCGACGACGGACTCGGGCTTGGCGAGGCGGCTCCTGATCCGGTCGGCCAAGTAGCCCAGCGTGTCGCGGAACTCGGTGAAGATTACGAGCTTGCGCCGGTTGCCCTTCTCGTCCGTCATCAACGGGTCGTCGAGGATGCAGGTGAGTTCGGTCCACTTCGCGTCGTTCTTCGAGAGGCGGACCTTCTTCGCGAGCTCCTCGAGTTCCTTCAGCCGGATGATCTCGGTCTGAAGCTCGGCGATGGTCGCGGCGGCGGTGGCGCTGTCGACCACCTCCTGCTCGAGCTGCTCGCGCTCCTCCTGCGGCGCCTCCTCGTCGTTCTCGTCCCAGTCCTCCACCGAGACATTCGGCCCCTCGGCCTCGATCTTCCCTTCCTCCTTGCCCCGGAGGTGGATGCGCTCCTCACGGAGCCTCTTCTCCAGGCGCAGGCGCCTGCGCTCGATGGACCTGAGAATGGCTTCCGGTGAGGAGGCCAGGCGCCGCTGGAGGGTCATCAACGCGAAGCCGACGTTGATGCGCCGCTGCTGCTCCTTGTCGACGAATCGCTCGGCGCGGTTCATCTCGGTGCGGACGTAGTCGGTGACCTCGGCGTAGAGGTGTGCTTCCTCTTTGGAGAGCGGGTAGACGGGGGTGTACGTCCGCCGCTCGGGGAAGAGCTTGCGCCCGTCGAAGGTGTAGAGGTCCTCCTTCACGAGCCGCCGCATCAGGTCGCTGGGGTCGGAGGTGTGGACACCCTCTCGGTAGCGGCCCTCGAATCGGTCGCTGTCGAGGAGCTGCAGGAAGAGCTGGAAGTCGTCTTCCTTCCCGTTGTGCGGAGTCGCGGTCATCAGCAGCAGGTTGCGGCACCGTTCCCCGAGCACCTCGCCGAGCTTGTACCTCTTCGTATAGCTGGCCTCGCCGCCCGAGTAGTGGGCGCTCATGCGGTGGGCCTCGTCACAGACGATGAGGTCCCACTCCGGCGACCGCTTGATCCGGTCCTGCAGCTCCTCGTTGCGCGAGAGCTGGTCCAGGCGGGCGATGAGCAGGCTCTTCTGCTCGAACGGATTGGCCGTCCGAGACGCCTCGATCATGTCGTGCGTGAGCAGGTCGAAGTCGAGGTCGAACTTCTCGTGGAGCTCGTCCTGCCACTGCTCGGTCAAGCTGCCGGGCGAGACGATGAGGCACCGCTCGAGGTCGCCTCGGATGAGCAGTTCCTTGATGAAGAGGCCCGCCATGATGGTCTTGCCCGCGCCGGGGTCATCGGCGAGCAGGAAGCGGAGCGGCTGCCTGGGAAGCATCTCCTCGTAGACCGCGCTGATCTGATGAGGCAGCGCCTGGACCGACGAGCATGTGATGGCCAAGTAGGGGTCGAACAGCCAGGCGAGCCGGATTCGGTACGCCTCGGAGGCGAGTCGAAGAAGCTCGCCGTCGGCATCGAACGACCAGTGACGCGCCTTCTCGTCCAGCTCGAGGCGAGCCTCGTCGTCGCGGTAGAGGATGGCACCATCACGCCGGCCTTCCTCGTCGACGTAGAAGACCTCGATGCACTGCTCGCCGTGCCACTCAACGGCCTTCACGGTTGCGACGCGTTCTGGAGCGACGCCCTTCAAGCGTGCCCCGACCACAACCCTCTCAAGCTTCAACATCGGACACCCCAAGCCACGGCTGGAAACTGACGAACAGCGGAACTGCTTGCTCGCCACTGGCAGGAGGGACGGTCAAGAACTGCACCCAGGTGTCGAGCGGGAGTCAGTCTAGCTGTTCCGACAGACATCGGGAGGGTGTTCTGGCCTGCTGCTGTACCCGTTGCGAGGCCATCGTCGTGACCACCTGGACCGGGCGGAGTTCCAGGAACGGAACCGATCCTTTTCTTTGGTGGGGATCGATCTACGCGGAGGTCCTGCGGGATCGGGGGCTCCTAGACTGGACGCTGCCTATTCGGCAGAGCTGACCTCCCGACTGCGGCAACTCCATCGATCGACGAATGGACAACGTGGCCCTGGACGGTGTTGCCCGGCCCCGGTGGACGGGGTTTCCCGTGCCCGCGTGGCCATTGGATCGACGTAGGCCGGGCGGTGGTGTGAGGATGGTGACCCTACTCGACAGCCATGCCTTGGGGTGCTGTCAGGTACACTTGGTGACTCACGTCCCTCATGCGCTGCCTTTCCTGACCAAGGAGCTCTCGTGAATCGCACCATGACTTGGCTGATGTCCTTCCTGCGTAGTCGGACTCTTGCGGCCGGGAGGCCCGATGGGCGTCCGCTCTTCCGCTACCGGTGCACCGAGCAGGAGTACCGTGACCTGCGAGCGCGGCTGGCCTCCGACCTTCAGCAGACGTCGTTGGAGGACTCGAGCACGGTGGTGAGGGGCTTTCTGTTCTTCGCCAGCGAGTGGTTCCGGCGGGAGTTCTCGGGGAAGACCTGGAGCTGGGGGGGGATTCTGG
>CAZAIE010000049.1:0-15432 GCA_964485035.1 uncultured Myxococcaceae bacterium
GAGGCCATCCCCCACTCCGACGCCGACCCCGACCGAGATCACGCCGCCGAGGATTGCCGGGATGCGCCGGCCCCACTTCGCCCCGTTCCGAAAGGCGTGGGTTTGAGGCGGCGCCAGGGAAAGGTCGCGGGGAGGCGGCAGGGCGAAGAAGCGCTCGAGGTCGGTTTCCATTGGGGTTCTGGAGCCTAGCGCCGCTTCACAATCCGCAACATGGCGGGCCTGAATGCCGGCGCGGGGCGGGCGTCCGAACCTGTGCCACGACGCAGCAAAAACCCGAAGGAGGATGCCATGTTGCGAGCCCTCGTCCTGACCGCCGCCCTGTTCGTCTCCGCCACCGCCGCCGCCCAGTCCAGCGCACCGCACCGCGGTGGCGGGCGAGCCGACGCAGCCGCCAACCGGGCCGACGCCTCTGCGAGCCGCATCGAAGCGCGGGATGACAGCCGCGACCTCGCGACCCTCGAGAACCTGCGCAGCGACTACGCCCGCGCCCTGGCCCGCCGTGACTTCCGCAGCGCCCGCCGGATCGAAGAGAGAGTCCAGACGGAGCTGCGCCGGGAGATCGCCGAGGGCCGCAGCGAGCTGCGCGACGAGCGCCGCGAGGGCGACCGCCGCGAGGCGCGGAAGGAGCGCGCGAGCCTCTCGAGCACCGAGCGCGTGCTGCGCGAGTTCGAGCGCCTCGCCGGACGCTTCGACCGCAGGGCGCTGAACGACAAGCGCGTCCTCCTCGACGAAGCGGTGACCCTGGCCCGCGCCGAGGCCTCGCGGAACGGCTGGACCACTCGCCGCGGGTAGCTCCAAGCCAGGTCGCAGGACCTCCGAGGGCTCCGGTCAAGACCGGGGCCCTCGGTGCATTCCACCCGGTCACGCCGAGCGGCGTTCGGGGAATGCAATCCAGCCACTCCCCCTCACGGGAGGGCGCGCCTCGGGGGGGGTTCAGGAGGCGTAGAGTTGCTGCCGTGAGCCTCGAACCCGCGATGCAGCAGGCCTGGCAGGACTACCTCGCCGCCGAGCGCGACAAGGTCCGTCCCCGCAGCCACGCAGCGCTCGATCGGTTCATCGAGACCCTGCTCGTCGCACCCGCGGCCGAGTGGCATGCGTGGGCGCGCGCTCTCTCGGCCCAGGTCGCCGACGACGGCGCCGAGGTCCCCGTGCGGTTCCCGCTCTTCCGCCGAGTGGTGCTCCCGGCACTCGCGGCCGGCGTACGGGACCGGCTGCCCGGATGCGCGCGCTGGCTCGCTCACTTCGAGGGGATGCTCCTGAACGTCTCCGACCCCGGCCTCCCTCCCGAGCTGCGCAGCGCAGTGGGGCTGTACCAGGAGGCGCTGCGCCAGGATCCGGGCGATCGGCTCTCGCGCGAGCGGCTGGTCGCGCGGTGGGCGCGCTACCTCGAGTACACGCTCCACGAGCTGCCGCTGGGCGTGCTCTTCGGACGCGACGCGGCGACGGTCGAGGAGTGCCGCGAGCTGCAGGCCCTGCTCCACGACTTCAAGGTGAGCGTCGAGCACCTGGGCCGCTCCGGCCACTACGCGGGCCTCATCTCCCGCTGCGAGCTGCACTTCGCGAGCTTCCACGAGTGGCTGGTCCAGGGCCGGCCGTGCGGGAGCTACGAGCAGTTCCGCGAGATGAACGACTCCGAGATGGCCTGACTCAGCGCGGCTCCGCCGCGACCGGAGTGCTCGTGCCGACCATCGAGCGGCGGAGCCGCGGTCGAGAGTCGAGAGTCGAGAGTCGAGAGCAGGCCTCATGACCCGCCGGCAGCTTGCTCCGATCGGCGCTGCGCTTCCCTCCGGGCCGAAGTAGTTCACAGCGGCTGCTGGTAGAGGCCCTCCGCCCAGGCGCGGCCCGGCTCCAGGACCGCCCGCGCGAAGCCGCGGCACGTGCCGCGAGTCTCGAGTGGGGTCCGCGCCCGCAAGGACGCCTCACTGCAACTCGCCGGCGAGAGCGCGGCCTGGGTCTCGGTGTAGGCGAGGCCCTCCGGGAGCCACAGATCCCAGCGCGCGTCGCGCACCGTCACCGGAAGCCGCGGCAGCTCCACGCGCCAGCGGCCGCGCAGCCCCATCGGCGGGCTCTCGAAGGTGTAGGCCAGCTCGACCTGCGCCGCGCCTCGCAGCGGGATGCGCACCATCGAGCCCTGCACGACACTCGCGAGCTTGAGGGGCACAGACCCGACGTAGGCCTTCCAGAGCGTCGCGCCCGGGGGCAGGGTCACCGCGAGCGTGCCGTCGGTGGAGAGCGCGCGGACCAGGAGCCGCGTCACGCCGGAGCCGCCGAGCGAGACCACCGTCAGGGCGCGCAGCTCCTCGAGCGTGGTGCCCACCTCCTCGCGCGCTGGCTCCGCGTCGAGCACCAACTCCAGGCCGTTCGCGCCCAGCGCCGCCTGCGCCACGCACTGCCCCGCGGCGCCCCGCTCGATGCGCCAGGCGGAACGTCCGCTCACGCACTCGGTGCCCAGCACCGTCAGGCGCGCGCGGCCGCCGGCGAGACCTCCCGGTGACCAGGAGAGCCGGCGCCCCGCCTCGAGCTCGCCCTCGGCCTCGAGGTGCACGCGGTAACGCCCCGGGCCCTCGGCGGCGAACGCGACGCCGTCGCCCGTCCGCACCAGCAGCCCGCGCCGCCCTTCTTCCGACTCGACTTGGGCCGAGGAGACAGCGAGGTGCGCGCCGAGCAGCGGAGCGACGACCCACCGCTCGGCGAGCACCGAGACGTCGGCGTCGATGGTGAGGCGCGCCCTGCCCTCTCCGACCTGTCCGCCGACCTGCGCGGTCATCGACCAGCCCGTGGGCACGCCGGCCTTCGGCGGCGCCGGTGGCGGCTGACCCTCGCGGCGAAGGAGGCCCACCAGCTCGTTCCAGGGAACGGTCGCCTTCTCGATGACCACCGGCTGCCCGAGCGCAGAGGCCGGAAGCAGCGCGAGGAGCGCCAGGCCGAGGCCAGACCGGATCACGACTCGCTCCGCACCGGCGTGGAGACCACGGGGGACACCGCGACCGGAGACGGATCCGCGTCCCGGAGCTGCCGGGCGATGCGTCCGAGCAGCTGGAGGGCGACCGCGAGCGCGGCGAAGCCAGAGACGACGAGGATGAGCCCGGTGTGCTGGGGCACGAGGTAGGCCGCGGCGGGGACCGCGAGGAAGAAGCCCTGCGAGAGCGCGGCGAGCACGCCCGCGCGCCAGCCCACGAAGTTCGCGGTGTAGGCCACCACCAGGCCGCTGATGCCTACGAGCGAGAGCGTCGCGGCGATGGGCCAGGGCAGGTACGCGGTGAGGTACGAGGCGAGCGGGAAGTACAGGAAGTACGTGGCCGAGAGCCCGAGGAGGTGGAGCGTGCGCGCCGCGCGCGAGGTGCGCTGGAGCGCGTAGAGCAGGGCCGCGGCCCAGAGCAGGAAGAACACCGGCGCGTTGGAGATGAGCCGCTGCAGCGCCGAGGAGAGCCCGCGGCTGTCGGGCAGCTCGACGCCCACGTCGAAGCTGGAGAGCAGGCGGTTCACCTCCCAGGTGAGCAGCCGGCCCTCGGCGGTGGGGACGTCGGTGGTGGGGGACATCGACCCCACCGGGAAGTCGAGGGCGCCGCGCGCGCCCTTCACCTTCATGGCCAGGCGGAAGGCGGTGACCGGGCGGCCCTGGCCTTCGCCCTTCTCGTCCACGAAGGCGTAGCCGAAGCGCTGCAGGCCGCGCGCCTGGAAGGCGACCTGGAACTTCGCGGTGTGGGCGCCCTCGACGCGGCCGGTCCAGACGATGCGATCGGCGGCGTACTCGGTGTTCTCCGCGTCCTCCTTGCCGTCCACCAGCAGCTTGATCTCCTCGAGCATCAGCGCCTGGCGATCGACCGGGAGGCCGACGCTGAAGGCCACGAAGGCCGGGTCGCGCGAGGTGTTCTTGAACTCGTACTGACCGTCGACGTGGGCGCGGTAGCAGGGGTACTCGGTGACGCCGCGACGGCGGTACTCCACGTCGAGGTCCACGGTGACGTCGGAGCGGGTCAGCTCACCGCGCGCGAGCTCGACGGTGGCCGCGTCGGCGCGGCGCCAGCGGACGGTGGGCTGCAGCTGGCGGAGCGGACCGCCCCAGATGCGGGACACCTCCTCGCCGTCGTGGGCGCGGCTGGTGCGCTGGCCCAGGCGGTGCGCGAAGAGCTCCCACCCGATGGTGAGCGCGACCGCGGCCAGGGCGATGGCCGAGAGCGGGAGGATGTTGTCGGCGATGAGCTTGCCGAAGCTGGATGGGGAGTTCGTGGACATGGGGTCCCTCCGCGGCGGGGAGCGCCGAACGCGGGGGACCAATGCATTGGCCGGGCCAGGGGCTCTGACAGAGAGAGAGACGCGGGCGGGAGCGCGGTCGGGAGCCCGCGGCGTGTCGCCAGGGAGCCACAGGGCACCCGACCAGCCCGCCGAAGGGCGAGCTTCGGAAACTCAGGCGCGGCCTCAGCCGCCGGCACTCACCGGACGCGCTGCTTGCACACACCTTGGACGCAGACCGCACTCGCGTCCTCGGGGACCGCGGCAGCCTCCGGGCACTTCTCCTCGCGGACCTCGCGCGCGCAGGTCTCCCCGCCGTGGTGCAGACCGCACAGCCGGGCGATCTCCTCGGCCTTGGCCTTGCTCATGGCCTGGGGTCTGGAGCACGGGGCGCAGCAACCCAACGACGCGCGCGAGGCGATGACGCAGTCCGCATCGACGCGGCAAACCCCGCCATCGTCACGCGGCGGTTCGGGCGGGGCTGGCGCCTCCTGTGGAGCCCGGCTGATGGTCCCTTCGGGCCGCACGAGCAGGACCACGCGAGGCTGGTCCTGCTGGGCGATCTCGACCCGGAGTCCGGCTCTGGTTGCGACCAGTCCCGCATTCCACGCCAGGCCACAGGAGAGCACTGTGATGCGACTGCGCTCCTCATCCGAGAGCGGCTTGATCACGTCGACATGCACCGGCTTCGCTCCGCGCGTCGTCGCGACGAGCGTGACCGTGGAGCTGCCCAACGCCGCGTCGAAGGCGACCCAGCTCTCGTCCGGCGCGAGCAGCACCTTGCGGGAGTGCAGCGGGAGCTTCCAGACCTGGCCCTTGGCGTCGCGCAGGATCGTGGCATCGCGGCCCACTGCGAGCACCAGCTGGCGTGGACCGTTGCCCTTCAGCTCGTAGGGAGTGAAGGGCGCCGGGGTGCAGGGCCGGGCTGCCGAGGGGACCAGCACCAGGAGAGCGATGGGGAGCAGCCGGAAAAGGAGGGACGGAGCCATGCCCCCGAGCATAGACCGTGGAGTTCAGCCGGGCCGGACCTCGCTGTTGCCGCAGCGCGGGCATCGCGGAGAGTACCGACTCACCTGGCCACGCCATCCACAGGCGCAGCGGGAGGCCGCGGTGTACGGCGTCTCCGCCGGCGCCCGCAGCAGCCTGAAGAGCAGCCCGACGCCTGCCAGCAGTCCGACTCCGACCATCACCTTCACGACCAGACCGACGCTCACCATCGATGCCTCCTGCTCACGGTTGAACGATGTGGAACTCGACCCGGCGGTTGGCCTGCCGCCCCTCCGGTGTCGCGTTGGTGGTGAGCGGCCGCTCCTGTCCAAAGCCCTCCCACGTCAGCCGCCGGGGCGCGACCCGCGCTTTGGAGACGAGCCACTGGCGCACTGCCGCCGCACGCGCCTTGGAGAGGGCGAGGTTGGCCGCCGGCCTTCCCACGTCGTCGGTGTGGCCCTCGATGGAGACGCGGGCGATCTCGGGGTGGTCGCGGAGGATGGCCGCGACTCCCTGGAGGACCTTCTCGGACCCCCGCTCGAGCACCGCCTTCCCCGACTGGAACTGGACCTGCTGGAGGATCACGATCTGGTCCTGGCGCAGCACCGCGACTGCCGGACACCCGTTCTTCTTCGGGTCGTCGCTCACGGGACCCGGCTTTCCCGGGCAGGCGTCGGAGGCATCGGGGACACCGTCGCCGTCGCCGTCGGGAGGAGGGCAGCCGTGGACCTTCGGATCCGCGCTCTTCTCCCCCGCGACGTTCGGGCACGCATCCTCGGTGTCGGGCACGCCGTCGTGGTCGGAGTCGACCGGACAGCCCCTGCGTCCCACGTCTCCAGGCTCGCCCGGACAGGCATCGTCCGCATCGACGACCCCGTCGCCGTCCGAGTCCGCCGGACAGCCGTTCACGCTTCCAGCCACCGCAGGGCAAGCATCCCGTGAGTCGGGCACGCCGTCGCCGTCGCGATCCGGCGGGCAGCCGTTGAGCCGCGGGTCGAAGTTGGCGACTCCCGCCTCGGCCGGGCACGCATCCACCGCGTCGGCGACGCCGTCCGAGTCCCGATCGAGCGGCGCCGGACAGCCGTCCGGGCCCTCACCCCGGACGTGGGGACAGCGATCCCTGTCGTCGGCGACACCGTCCCCATCGAAGTCCGTCACACCGCACTGTCGGCCCGGCTCCCAGGCGAGGGTGGCGAGCGCCCGAACCGCTGCGGCTCCCGGCGCGCGCGTCAGGCCCGCACCGACTCCGACGCCTGCGACCAGTCCCGCGGGCAGGCACGCCTTGGCCCCGAGCATCGCCTCCAGCGGGCTGGCCCCGCCGGCGAAGTTGGTCGAGCCGTACAGCTCCGGCCCGACCTGCAGGCGCTGGCTGAAGAGCAGCACACCGGCCGCAGCCGAGTACGTGAGCGCCGTGCCGATCTCGCCGATGCCCAGGTCGTCGTGTCGGCGGAGCATCACGCCGACCGCTGCCGAGTAGACCCAGCGCTGGCCCAGCAGGCCGCTCGCGATCAGGCGGGGATGGCCGCGCACGAACCCGTCCCCCGCGAAGTCACGCCTGGGGCCGGTGGGAACGAAGAGGTCGGCCTGCAGGCCCAGCGCGAAGGCCTCGCCCGTCCTCCCGAGCAGGGCGAGCCGGGCGCCGAGTCGCACGTCCCCGATCTGCCCGCCGCGCACCGGCTCCGTCCCTGGCAGCGCATCGCCGCTCTGCCAGGCGACGAACGGCAGGGCCACGTCCACCTCCAGCCTGTCGAACAGCGCGAGCGAAACATCGAGGTCGAGATAGAGCTGGTCGCGCACCAGCCGTCCGGAGGGGATCTCCTCGCCGCTTCCGGAATCGACGACGCGGAGCGGCAGGTGCGCGTAGTCGAAGCCCAGCTTCACCGAGGGCGTGAACCGCCCGTTCACCGCGGCGTCAGGGCTCGCGAAGAACCGGTCCCCGGCGTACGTGGGCACGTGGACCTGCAGCGCGAACCCGTCCACCGTCACCTCGCCTAGGGCCGGTGCAGCGACGAGCCCCAGCGAGAGAGCGGCAACCATCGGCAACGTCCTGCGTACGGCACACATGGGGAAGGACCTCCGTCCGCGAGGGACGGCGAAGAGGGCAAGGTTTGAGAGCAGGGGTCAGCGGCGGCGCCGCAGCAGCGGAAGCAGGGCTACCAACCCGAGGAGGGGCAGCACTCCGGCCTGGCCACAGGAACAGCCTCCGCCGGTCAGCTCGAGCCCCAAGCAGCGGCCCGCGATGCAGTGTCCGCTCGCGCACTGACGATCCGTCGCGCAAGCCTCGTGCTCGGGCTTCAGCGGCCGACACACCCCACCCTCCGAGCAGTACGCCTCCGCGCGGCACTCCTCGTCGGAGGTGCACGGCCCCTGGCAGTCAGGCCTCCCCACCCGTACCGTCCACTGCGTCGTCGCGAGCTCGGGCAGGCAGGCCAGGCACTCGTCCACGGTGCTGCTGAACCCCGCGGCCACACACGCCCCGTCGATCACGCAGCCTTCGACGAGCGGATGGGTGCAGGCCCCCTTGGCGTCGCAGACGTCCTGCGTACAGGAGAGCCCGTCGGGGTTGCACGGGAAGCCTGCCGCGCGGGGCGACCAACTCAGCGGCGAGCGCTCCGGCGCGCACAGCTCGCACGGGTTCGCAGGGTTCGTCGCCCCGCTCGAGAACTCGGCTCCGTCGATGGTGCAGGCGCCCTTCGTCGGGTGGACGCAGCGCCCCGTCGAGTCGCAGACATCCAGCGTTCCCAGCTCACCGTCGTCCCTGCAGCTCACGCCGGCGGGACGGACCGAGTAGCCCAGGGGCGTCCGGACAGGGTCGCAGGCCCGGCAATCGTCGCCCGGCTCCGTGCCACCCGCTCCCACGCACGCACCCTCGATGAGGCAGCCCTCCCGTACCTCGTGCGCGCAGCTCCCGCCGTCGTCGCAGACGTCGAGGGTGCAGGAGAGTCCGTCACCCCCGCAGGCAGTACCGGCTGCGCGCGGGCTCCACGCCGTCGCGCTCAGCGTCGGAGCACACCACCAACAGGCGTTCCCGGCCTGGACACTGCCTGCGTCGTGCAGGACCCCATCGATGAGGCAGTTCCCTCGAGCCGGGTGGCCGCAGGAGCCCGCGCCGTCACAGACGTCCCAGGTCCCGGAGTCGCCGTCGTCGCCGCACACCGCGCCGCGCGGCTGGGCCGCGTAGCCCTCCCGAGCCCTCGCCGGGTCGCACGCACGGCAGTCGCTTCCGGGATCGCGCTCGCCCGCGGCGACACAGGCCCCGCCGACGAGACAACCGACGTAGACCTCGTGGCGGCAGGTGCCCGACCCGTCACACGCATCCCAGGTGCAGGAGAGGCCGTCGCTCGCGCACGAGGAGCCCGCCGCCCGGTTCGTCCAAGCCGCAGTGGAGCGCGTGGGATCGCAGGACTGGCAGGCGTTGTCGGGATTCGCCGCCCCGGCGACGTGCCGCAGCCCGGCGATGAGGCAGTCGTGCGCAGGAGGGTGCATGCACGCGCCGGTGCCGTCGCAGACGTCCAGCGTCGACAAGACCCCATCGTCGGCACACCCCGCACCGGCGGGGCTGGGGACGAACCTCGTCCCCGAGAGCGTGGGATTGCACTCGCGACAGGGGTTCGCGGGGTCGATTGCCCGCTCCTCGACGCACGCGCCCTCGATGACGCAGCCGCTGGCGACCGGGTGGGAGCACTGCCCCGCCCCGTCGCAGACGTCGGCGGTGCACGCGAGACCATCGGCAGCGCAGGCGCTCCCCGGTGCCCGGTGCGTCCACGCCGAGGCGGTGACCGAGGGCTCGCACACCTGGCAGTCGCTCTCCGGGTTCACCGCGCCCCGCGGCCACTCACGCCCCGCGATGAGGCACGCGTCCGAGACCACGACGTCGGCGCCCCCCAGGCTCCCGAGGAAGCCGTCGTCGCCGGAGTAGGTGGCGTGCAGCTTGCGCTGGCCGAGGTGCAGGCCGCGCACCTGCAGAGTCGCCACGCCGCCGGCAAGGGACGAAGCCCCCAGCGGCAACACACCGTCGGAGAAGCTCACCGTCCCCGACGGGACGCCGCTCGCTGGCGCCACGGGTGCCACGCTCGCGGTCAGGGTGACCTCCTGGCCCCAGAGCGACGGGTTCGGTGCGAGGGCGAGGCCGGTCGTGGTCTGCGCCTTCTCGACCACCTGGACCACGGCCGCTGAGACCGCCCTCTCGTGGTTCGCGTCGCCTGCGAAGCTCGCGACGAGCGAGTGCGTGCCGACCGCGAGCGACGAGAGGGAAGCCGTCGCGGCTCCGGCGCCGTCGAGAGTCCCGGTGGCGTGCACGCTCGCGCCCTCGAGGAAGGAGACCGCTCCCTCGGGCACGGCGAGGCTCGGGCTGGTGACCGTCGCCGTGAGCCGCACCGCCTGGCCCAGCACGGAGGTCGAGGGCGTGTTGACCAGCGCGATCGAGGTCTTCGCCCGATCCACCTGCTGGGTCAGGGACGTGGTCGCCCCGAGGTAGCTGCCGTCCCCGGAGTACACCGCCTGGACGGCGTGCGTTCCGGCGCGCAGGCCAGGCACCGGGAGGCTCGTGGCGCTGCCTCCCGAGACGGCGAGCGGCGAGCCGAGGTCTGCACCGTCGACGCGGAACTGAATCGTTCCCGTCGCCGTCGCCGGAACCACACTGGCCGTGAACGACACGGAGGCCCCGAAGACGATGGGGTTCTGCGCCGAGCCCAGCCCGAGAGACGCGACCGCCCTCTCGACCACCTGGCCTCCTGCCAGCGAGCCAAGGGCACCGAGGTAGCTCGCGTCACCCGAGTAGCGGGCGGTCACTGCGTGAGCCCCGACGGCGAGCGTCGCGATCGCGACGCTGGTCGCTGCTCCCGACGCGATCGGGACCGGACTGCCGAGATCGACCCCACCGACCTGGAACTGGATGGTCCCGGTGGCAACAGCCGGGCTCACGCTCGCAATGAAGGTCACCGCCTGTCCGAACGCCGACGGGGAGCGGGACGATCCGACCGAGACGGCAGCCTCCGCCCTCAGCACCACCTGTCCGCCCGCGAGTTCCCCGGAGGCCGCGAGGTGCGTCCCGTCGCCGGAGTACGTCGCGGTGATCGCGTGCGTGCCCACCGCCAGCGAGTCGAGCGGCAGCGTCGCCGCCGGTCCCGTCGAGACCGCCACCGGCCCCCCGAGGTCCACGCCGTCCACCTGGAACTGGATGGAGCCCGTCGCGCCCTCAGGCGCCACTTCCGCCGAGAACACGACCGCCTGCCCCAGCCGCGACGGGTTCAACGACGAGGAGAGCGCGAGGCTGACCGCCGCCTTCTCCACCACCTGTCCGCCCAGGAGCGTGCCGGAACTGCCCTGGTGGCTGCCGTCGCCGGAGTAGAGCGCCGTGACGGTGTGGGTCCCCACCGCGAGCCAATCGATGGTGGGGCTGGTCGCCGCGCCGCCCGAGAGCGGCACCGGGGCGCCCAGGTCCACGCCGTCCACCTGGAACTGGACCGTCCCGGTCGCGCTCGCGGGCGCCACCGTCGCCAGGAAGGCGACCGCCCCTGCGTACACCGAGGGGTTCTGCGAGCTGTCCACCGCGAGCGTCGTGGGGAAGCGGGTGACCTGCGCCAGGAGCGGGACGGTCCGGGTGAGCAGCAGCGGCGCCAGCACCGGGAGGTTCAAGGTCCCCGAGTGCGGCCCGATGGCCAGCGAGGTGAAGCGCACGACGACCTGGCACGAGGCGCCGACGGCGAGCGTGGTCCCCGAGCAGCCGTCCGCTTCGACTGCGAACGGCGCGAGCGTGTAGAGCGCACCGAGCGTGACCGCTGCGGAGCCCGTGTTGGTCACCGAGATGGACCGGGTCCCCGCCTCGCCCGGGAGCAGCTCACCGAAGTCGACGCTCGAGGGAGACAGCCCCAGGCCTACCTGCACCACCGTGAGCTGGGTGGAGGCGCTCCCGGCCGAGTCACCGGAGGCCGTGAGCGTGACGCCGCTCGCACCGGACGCCCCCGCGGGCACCTCGACCGAGACGTTCACGACCAGCGAGCCGAGCGCCGGCACGGTGACCGTCGCTCCTGCAGCCAGCGTGGTCGCCCAACCCGCCGACGACGCCGCCGAGAGAGAGAGATTCAGCGGCGTGGTCCCGAGGTTCTGGACCGTGAACGGCAGCGAGACGATCGAGCCTTCCGCCACGTTCTGCGCTGCCGGCGCCACGAGCTGCAGCGCGCCCCCCGGCGTCCAGACCTCCACCGCCTGGATCGTCCAGCTCTCCCCGGGCGCGAGCGCCGCGCGGTCCCACTGCAGGTAGTAGCCCGCGTCGTGGTAGCTCGCGGTGACGGTGTTGGGCAGGTCGGTCCGCGAGGTCGCGTACCCCCGCACCGTGGCGTAGTGCCCCTCGACGTAGCGCGCGGCCGGCGTCGCGGGGTTCGCATAGAAACCCATCCCCCCCCCAGTCCGCGTAGGCGTTGTTGCGGATGTAGACCATGGTCTTGGTCGGGTCGAAGAAGCCGTAGGCCGAGTCGTTGCCGCCGAAGGCGGTGTCCCCACCGTGGTAGAAGCGCGCGCCCGAGAAGGTCGTGGGCCCGGCGTTGGTCAGCGTCCACTCCTTGGCGACGTGGCGCTCCCCGGCGAGGTGCGTGAACCGCTGCGTGAGCGTGACTCCGGTCGTCCCCAGGTTCACCACGGTGACCATCTGCTTGCCGCCAGCGACGTCCACCATGGTGTTGCTGCTCTCGGTCATGCCCGCCATCCCGTAGCCCGAGCCGTAGCCGGACCACGTGCCGCCGTTGTCGAGCCAGGCGATGCTCCCCCAACTCGTCGAGGCGAGGCTGCAGCAGTACTGGAAGACGTACGGGTCGGCCGGCTGCGCGTGCGTCGAGGGCTTCGCGTTGATCGTGTAGCTCGCGGTGTCGCGCACCCGCATCTCGATGAGATCGCCCTGGTACACCTGCTCCGCAGCGCTCGCCGGCGACACCGCAAGGAGCACGAGGAGCGCGGTGATTCCGGCATAGGGGGACCTGCGCGACATGGGGGCTCCTGCATGGTGAGGGGCACGGCGCGAGCCGGGCCCTGCGGACGTCGGCTATTGCGACGAGGGCGGCGCATCCGTCACGGAAACGCGCGCTGGACCCTGCCTTCGCTGCAACCAGGGAGCTGCTGGAGCTGCGCATTGGCGCTGAGCCAGTCGAAGAGCCCGCGCGGGTCGAGGTAGGCCAGGGCCACGCGCCCGACCTCCAGCCGCTCCCCGCCGGAGAGCACGTGCGGCCGCCCTGGCCGGAGGGGAAACCCGTCCACGAAGGTGCCATTCAGGCTCCCGCCGTCGCGCACCGTCCAGACCGGCCCGTCGACCTGCATGAAGGCGAGGTGGACGCCCGAGACCGACTCGTCGTCGAACACCAGATCGCACGACGAGGCGCGGCCCAGCGTGAGCTGGCCCGGCCTCGGGTGCCCTGGAGGCAGCCGCAGCGGGATGGCTCGGTAGGAGGGAAGCCCGCCGCGCGAGAACGGGAGCGCGGTCTGGGCGCTCGAGGCCAAGTCGGGAACGAGCCACGCCTCGTGGGAGGAGGCCTCGAACCGCTCGCGCGTCCACCCGCGCAGCGCGGAGAGAAGCGTGCTCAGCGGGTAGGCCTCCAGGGCTGCTCGCGGACTCATGCGGCGCTATTGCATCCCGACGCGACAATCCGTCACCGCGCTGCCCTCACGCGAGCACTGCCCGCATCGTCCTGCGCACCCGGAAGACGTGGCTCTTGATCGCCGGGATGGTGGTCCGGCCCGCACGCGCGAGGTCGGCGTGGGACCGTCCCTCGAGGAAGAACCCGTTGAGGAGAGCGCGCTGGGGAGCAGTCAGCCCAGCGATGCCCTGGCGGAGCGCGTCACGCAGCTCCGCGTCGGGAGCGGGGAAGGCCACGACGTACGGAGCGAGGGTCTGCGACACGACGCGCTGGCGGCGCAGGCGCATCAGGCAGTGGTTCACGCAGATGCGATGCATCCAGGAACTGGTGAGGGCCTCGGAGCGGAAGCGAGCCCGGTGCTCCCACGCGGAGAGGTAGGTGTCCTGCACCGCGTCCTCCGCCTCGGCCGCGTCGCGCAGCATGCCGAAGGCGACCCGGAGCAACCTCCCCCGCTGCCGCTCGAGGTCCTCGAGGAGCCACCCCTCCGCCGTCTTCTCGTCGCGTGCCGGGTCCATGCCCCGGGGATCCGGGGCTATTGCGCCCAGGTGCTGCCATCCATCACGGAATCGACCGCAGGGTCCGACGGACTGCGGCGCGCAGCAGGCTGGCGGGGTAGCGGGCCTGGAACTCGCTGCCCTTCGCCCTCGCCTCCTCTGCCCGTCCGGCGCCCGCCAGCGCCTGGACCCAGAGGGCGTCGCGCTCCTCGGCGAGCAGCGGCTCGGGATGGGCGGCGACGCTGTGCTCCAGCAGCTCGAGGGCGCGCGCAGCGTCGCCGTGCCCGAGCGCCTCCCGCGCGGACTCCAGCAACGCGCGCTCGGTGGGCACTGGCGGCTGCGCCGGGGCCGTCTCCGAGACGGGAGGCGCCGCTTCGATCGCCGGAGGCGGAGGCGCGGCAGGGCGGGGGCTCTTCGGCACACGAGCCGGGCGAACCGGCGGAGCGGGCTCCACGACCGCCGGGACCACCGCGGGCTCGGGCGCCGGAGACGGCGCCTCGCGCACCACCGGAACCGGCGGCGGCGCCGGAGCGACCACGGGAGCAAGCTGCTTCGGGGCGGGTCCGATCGCGAGGGAGACCAGGGCCAGGACCGCTCCACCCGCGACCACCGCCCCGACGGCGAGGAGGATGGCCTTCGCGACCCCACCCGCCTTCGCCGCTGCGGCCCCCTTCGTCGCCACGCCGGCCGCCGCCGTGGCCACGACGCCGGCCGCCAGCGTCACCGCGAGCCTCGCCTCGACGGACCGGCGCAGCTCCGGGGGCGCGGGGTCGAGGTTCGAGCCTGCGCGCAGCAGGTCCTCGGCTCCGGGAGGCGGCCACTTGTCGGTCGGCTTGGTCATGGCGTCGCCCCTGCCGTTGACTGGAACCGCCGCACTGCGTCCGAGAAGTCCCGCCGGGCCAAGCGTAGCCGGGAGTACACCGTGTTGAGCGGCGTCCCGAGCGCCTCGGCGATCTCCGGGGCATCGTGGCCGAAGAGCTCGTGCATCACGAAGACCGCCCGCCGCTCGAAGGAGAGGGTCTCCAGCACCTGCGCCAGGATCTGCTGCCGGCGCTGCGCCTCGAGCGACTCCTCCGGACCGGGACCGGGGTCGCGGTGGGCGCTCTGGTCGTCCTCCAGGACCACCGCCCTGCCCTTCCCCCGCCGCAGGTCCGCCGCCACTCGGAAGGCGATGCCGAACAGCCACGGCCGCACCGGTCGATCCCTACGGAAGTCGGGGTAGCGCCGCAGCGCCACCAGGAACACGTCGTGGACCGCGTCCTCGAGATCGACTGCCCGCACCCCGAGCCGCCGCAGCGCGCTGTAGACGTAGTCCACCTCGGACGCGTAGAGCGCGCGGAGGTCCTCGCTGAGGGTGGGGGATTCCGGCGGCATCGAACTCCACGAACCTGTCAGTCCCTCATTGCAGCGACCGCGGCGAATCCGTCACGGGGCCGCGGCGGGCTGCGTGGGCGGCTCGCTCAGGGACTCCACCGCGAGGCAGGCGGCGAGCGCGGTGGCGGAGGCGAGCTCGCGGCAGTCCGCCTCGCCGTAGGGCCCCAGCTCCCGGACCCCCAGCGCCTCCCCATCGACGCCCTGCGCCTGGAGACGGGCGCCGAGGCCTGCTGCCTCGCGAGAGAAGGCCACGTCGAGCACCAGTGTGTGGGGCCCCACAAAGGGGTCCGACCCAAGGCAGGAGGTCACCGCGGCGCGGAGCGCGGCTTCCTCGGGACACTCCTCGGTCCCCGGAAGGCGCCGGACCACGAGCTTCACCGCCGTCCTCGCCGGGGCTACGAGAGTTGGCGGCGTGACGGGCGCGGGCGGGCGCGGCGCAGGTGGTGGGCGCGGCGGCGGCGACGGGACGGGGAGGACGTACCGGAGCCCCAGCCGCGCTTGAAAACCGGGGGCTCCGGGACCGTTGAGGAAGCCGTAGCCAGCGGCGGCTTCCACAGCGAGTCCCTCGCGCAGTTGCACGCGCGCGCCGACGTCCAAGACCGCCGGGTGGTAGGCCCCCTCGAGCCCCACCACACCCTGCGCCTGGCCGAGCAGCGCCACCGGGACGGGGCCGAGCTCGAACGGCAGCTCCACCGCGGCCGCGTAGGCGAACTCGTGGC
>CAZAIE010000050.1:0-8034 GCA_964485035.1 uncultured Myxococcaceae bacterium
GGGACGGGGTTCTCGACCAGGACTTTCATGGCCTCTCCGGCTTGGGGTTCGGCCGGAGCAGAGCAACCCGACGGCCACTCGCAACCTCCCGGAATCACGAGGGTAGCGCAGGGCGGGGGCGTGTCGTTGCGGGACGGCACGTGCTGGTCTGCGACATCAGGAGATCAGTGGGCGAAGCCGTCGCGGTCGCCGACGCCCTGGTGGTCCTTGAGGCCCAGGGGCGAGAGGTCGTTGATCGCGAGGTCGCACTGCTCGACGTCGTTCGCGTCGGCGAAGCCCGCGTAGTTCGTCCAGTCGTGGTCCTCGAAGAGCAGCCCCTCGCGCACGTCGACGGTCATGGGCGGCTGCCCGGGCTTTCCTGGCTTGAAGCCGTAGAACCGCCCGTGCACCAGGTACTTCTGGGACACCACGACCTTCTTGAGGTCGATGTACTGCTCGGGCGCGAGGGTCACCACCAGCCGCATCGGCTCGGGGATCTTGGTGGGGGAGAAGTAGCTGTCGTTGGCGGGGCGCTGCTGGGGCACCAGGAGCGTCGCGATGTACTTGGGCCCCTCGTCCTCTTCGACCACGACCTTGCGCCCCTTCTTCTTCTTCGGCTCCTCGCGGTGGATGTCGGCGAGCACCATGCCGGGCCAGGCGAAGTCGCGGTCCAGGTAGCGGTCCTCGAAGCGCTCCAGCGCCGACTCCAGCGCCACCGAGGGCGCGAGCAGCACCTGCTTCTGGTAGTGCTCCAGGAAGGTCGCGAACCCGAAGTCGATGGCGTCGATGAGCGTCGGCCCGTCGACCGCGTAGGCGAGGCGGCCGAGGTCGATGGGCACCTTGTGCTTCGCCTTGATCGCCTTGGCGGCGGTGAGCCAGGCCTCCGGCGCCTTCCCGTCGATCATGGCGCGGTGGAGCATGTGCGTCAGGTAGTCGTTGGCGGGGAACTTGTCGGTCTCGATGGGGGCGGTGAAGACCGTGAAGAGCGCGAAGCGGTTGTCCTTCTTGTGGAAGTAGGGCGTCGCCTCAGCGAAGGCGGCGAGCAGCGAGCCGGCGACCCGGGCACAGTGCGGGCTCTTGCTGAAGCCCGTCGACATCGCCTTCATCAGCTTGGTGTTGAGCAGCCGGCGGTCCTTCTCGTCCTCCTTCCAGGAGAACGGCTTCTTCACGAACAGGTCTTCGTCCTGCTGGGCCCGTGCAGGGAGGGCGGAGAAGACCACGGCGGCGGCGAGGGCAAGGCTGAAAAGTCTCATGGCGGCACCTCGGCAGAGCCTAGCACCGGCGGGGCGGGGGACGGCCGCGGCGCCGCCGGCAGGAAGAGGACGATCAGCGCGGGCAGACATTCCAGCACCGCGCCGGCACGGAAGATGGCCGGGGCGGGGAAGTGGTCGAAGGCGGCCCCCACCAGCAGCGACCCGACGAAGCCCCCGACTCCATAGGTGACCGAGACGAACGCGGCCTGGGCCGTCGCCCTCAGCCCCTTCGGGGCCACCGCGTCCAGGTAGGTGACCGAGGAGGCCATGAAGGCCCCGAAGGTCAGCCCGTGCAAGAGCTGCAGCGCGACCATGGGGACCGCAGAGGCGGTCTCGGCGATGAACGCCCAGCGCACCGCGGAGCCGAGGAACGCCGCGGCCAGGAACACGCGTGGCGAGAACCGCTGCCCCAGGCGAGGGAAGAGCGCGAGCATGCTCACCTCTGCCAGCACCCCTGCGCCCAGCCCGAGCCCGGCGATGGACGGGCCCAGCCCGAGGTCCTTGAGGTGGACCGTGAAGAGCAGGTGGTAGGGCGAGCAGGCGAGCCAGTGCAGGCAGGTCGCGGCGAGCAGGAGCCGGATGCGCCCGTCGCGGAAGACCGTCGCCGCCTCGGAGGGGTGCACTGCGCTCGCGGGCTCCCCCCGGCCGCGGACCAGCAGCGAGACCACGAAGCCGAGGCCGGTCGTCGCCAGCGCCGCGACGATGACCAGTGGCGGGTTCGAGCGCTCTCCCGAGTAGAGGAACCCGAACCCGGTCGCGGTGACGATGAACCCGAGGCTGCCCCACAGGCGTACCCGGGGGTACTCCCGCACCCGTCCCGCGAGGCGCTCCAGGGTCAGGCTGTCGGCGAGCATCGACAGCGGGGCGTTGCAGAAGGCCCCCAGGGTCATCCAGGGGAGCAGCGAGGCGAAGTCGGTGGCGGCGAGCATCGGCACGAACGCCAGCGTGCACCCGAGCAGCAGCGCCGAGAGCAGCGCCGCGCCCCGTCTGGAGCGATCGGCGAGGAAGCCAAAGAGGAGGGGGACGAAGGCGGTCATCATCGGCGCCAGGGCCATCAACCGGCCAATCTGGGTGCCGTTCAGCCCCAGGGCACGCAGGTGCTGTGGGAGGTAGGGCAGCGTGATGCCGACCGAGGCGTAGAGGGCGGCATAGAGCAACCCCATCGTCGCGAGGCTGCCTGGCTTGCCGGTGACCAAGAGGGCTCCGAAAAAGGGGCGAGAATCTGGGCCGGCCGGCCTTCGTCCGTCAACCATCGAGGTGGGAGGCCTGGCGGGGTGGTCGGCCGTTGGGAGGATGCGTCGGGAGTCGCACCGGGTCTACACTGGCACTCGTCGTTGACGGTCGTCCTTGGGGTTGTTCATGAAGCTGCTTGCTCGAGTTGGAGCTGCGCTGCTGTGGGTGGCAGGCATCTGCGTGCCCGCTTCTGCGTTCCTGTCCCCCACCGCTGCGATGGCACAGGACGAGGGTAGTGACGATTCCTCGAGCGATGACTCGAGCGCCGGGGACGAGTCGTCGGGGGAGACCAGCGCCTCCACCGAGTCGACGGAAGACGACAGCGGCAGCAGCGCCACCCGGAACTGGCGCGAGGCCGATCAGGGTGAGAGCGGCGGGGACTGAGTCCCGTCGCACGTCTTCGAGTCCCGGAGTTGGAGCCTGCCGTCCAGCTCGGCTTCCAGAGTCCCCCCCCGCTTCTCTAGCCAGGAGGCCAGGGCGTCCCTCATGTTCTGGGGCCGTCGGTGGCCGAAGTCCTTCCGCGCAGCCTCGACCTTCTCCAGCACCCGGCCGACGCCGTCGCCCCCGAGAGCCAGGAAGTCCGACGTGGTCACGCGGTAGGTGGCGCTTCGGTCGAACGGCCGACCGTCTGGAAGGCTCGCCGAGAGGATCCGGCTCTGCTTCGGACAGCGCGCCACGTCGATCTTCAAGCCGGAGACCTGCGGTGCGCCGTGAGAGCTGCTGAGCAGCTCTTCCAGAACCGAGAGAAACTCGGCTCCCGTGAGCTGGAGCGTGGCGAGGGTGTTGTCGAACGGGAACACCTCGTACAGGGCCCCGAAGGTGAGCGCGCCCTCGGGCAGGTCGCTGCGCAGGCCCCCCGAGTTCAAGAGCACCAAGTCGGTCTGCTCCATGGCTCGCAGGGCATCGGCGAGCGCATTTCCCAGCGGGCTCTCTCCGGTCCGGTTCCTGACCAGGGTCTTGGGCACGGTGACGTTGAGCGGGCGGCGCTGCTCGGCCTGCACCCGCTCCAGGTAGGGGGCGAGGACGGCTTCGATGCGGGCGTCTGGGACCACGGGCTTGCCCAGGAACGTCGCGGGGACGAGCTCGCCCGTCCCCGGCTTCTTGGGATCGCACCCGTCGGTCCCTGCAAAGACCTTCTCGCACAGCTGGATGCTCGAGCGGAGCTGTGTCTGGGAGTGATCCACCCGCCGCGTCCTCGGGTCGAAGGCGAGGCGCGCCACGCCGAACTGCGTCCCGAAAGCTCCGGACTGGAGGACGGGGGTGCCGTGGACGAAGTGGGCCAGGCGGGTGTGGGTGTGCGCGGCGATCACCGTGTCGAAGAGGCCCTCGGGCAGCGCCTGGAGCATCTCGAAGACCTCGCCGTGCGGGTCGCAGGTGGTCAGGCTGTGCGCGTCCTCGAGGCTCGTACAGCGTCCTCCGGCGTGGACAAGGGCGACGAGGACCTCGGCGCCCCTGCGGCGGAGCTCGGCGGCGGCTGAACGCGCCTCCTCCGCCAGGGGGCCGAACCGGAAGCCCGAGACGTTCACCGGGTTCGTGACCTGGGGCGTGAGCGGCGTGATCAGTCCGACGATGCCGATCCTGACCCCGTGGCGCTCGACCAGATGGAGGCCTTCCGCCGCGAGGAAGGGGGGGCGCTGGCTCGGGGGGATGTACAGGTTGCGGGCTAGCAGCGGAAAGCGCGCCTGGGCAGCCCGGGCGGCCAGCGCGCCCAGGGGGTCGTCGCCGGGGAGGACTGCCGCTGAGCGGGGGCCAACGGGGCCGTAGTCGAACTCGTGGTTTCCCAGCGTCGCGGCGTCGTAGCCGAGGGCGTTGTAGGCCGCGATGACCGCCTCGCCCTCCGTGAGGTTGGCGACCAGCGTGCCCTGGAAGAGGTCCCCTGCGTCGAGGAGCAGCACTCCGCCCGGGTTCTCCTGTCGCAGGAACTCGAGGTAGGACCCGAAGACGGCGAGACCGCCGTACCGGACCTGCCTCCCGTCGCCCAGCCGCGCCTCGTGGGGCTGGACCCAGCCGTGCAAGTCGTTGGTGGCGACGAGGGTGAGGGGAAGGGGCGCCGCCGGGGGCACCGACGGCCGGGCGGCGCAGGCCGCGAGGAGCAGGAGAGGGGAGGCGCGGAGGAGGTGCGGCACGGCGCGCATTCTAGCCGTGCGTCAACGGGGCACAATGCCGTCGCGCACGGCGTGGAAAAAGCAGAAGCCCGGTCGGAGAACCGACCGGGCTTCGAACTCTGACGCGTCCCACACGCGTCTATTGTGACCCCGCCGGGAATCGAACCCGGGCTTGCGCCGTGAGAGGGCGCCGTCCTTGACCGCTAGACAACGGGGCCAAACTTCAAAGGCCGCCTACCTTGCCATCTGGACGCTCTGACGTCCAGCGAAATCTACTGGGAGACTAGGATTCGAACCTAGATAGACAGGTTCAGAGCCTGCCGTCCTGCCGTTAGACGATCTCCCACTGCCGACCGCCTCTGCTGCCACTGCTACTTCTCTCTTGCGACTACGAAGATCCGCGTCTCGCCGTCCAACTCGTAGATGTTCAGCCCTTCCCAATCACCCGTCTTGCTGTCGTTGACGATGTGCTTGGCGCGAATCCCGGGCTGATTGACGATGGGCTTCCGTGGGTTCGTCTTGTACTGCTTGTCGAACCACTTCAGCGTGTCGTCGTAATTGCTCGGCGACTTGTATCGGTCCTCTCCAACCTGACTGCACCCTGGCGGGAGCTGTGCGCCTCGTGCGGTGGGTGGACTACCTGCCACCGCCAGCCCGGCCCACAGCGCCGTGACCATCAAAACGAGGGCGGCTATATAGCCGCGTCGAAAAAAGATGTCAAGCCGGGTCATCGAAATTCCGCTTTCAAGGTGGAACGTGCGCAACGACTGTCGGAATACGCCCCGGCGCCGGGGGCTGTCAACGCAGGCGCAGGCTACTTGGTGAGCCGCTCCCAGCCGGTCAGCAGGTCCATGGAGCAGGCGACGCAGATGTGGATGAGCGCGCCGTACCAGAACGAGCGCGTCCGCAGCGCCAGCAGCCCCAGGAAGACCCCTGCAATGATCGACCCGAAGCATTCCAGCTGCGGCTTGCCAGAGTGCAGCACGACGAAGGGTAGGGTCTGGGCGAAGACCGCCATCTTCCCCATGGTGGGTTCCAGGGCGAACAGCAGGTACCCCCGGAAGAGGTACTCCCAACCGATGAAGTAGAGGGCGAACCCGGCGGCGTAGGTGAAGTAGGCCCCCCACGAACTCGTCGCGGCCCCGCAGAGCGGGTAGTGGCCGGCGAAGGCGGGCAGCTTCGAGGCGATGGCTACGATGGGCAGGAAGGCGGCGAGGATGAGTCCCGACACCTTCATTCCAGTGCGGACGTCCCCCAGGCCGATCCCGGTGTCCCGCACCCGCTGGCCGGGGGTCAGCGCCGCGGCGGCCACCGGGAACAGGAAGTAGAGCGCGAAGCTCGCCAGGTGCCAGTAGGTGTAGGGGAAGAGCTCCGCTTGCACTCCCGAGAGCTGCGAGCCGAAGTGGGCCCGGAAGAAGGACGTGTCGCCCTGGTAGTGGGAGACGACCAGGGAGACCATCGCCACCAGGGCGGCGACCGACCCCGGAAGGGAGAGCCCCTCGAGCAGGGAACGGAACTCGCTCCAGGCGCCTGGCTTCGACGGGGGAGGGGAAAGGTCGGTCATGGGGGCCGCGCCATTAGCATCCGCTCGCGCCAGGCGTCAACGCCGCGTACTATTCCGGTCACACTCCGGCCGATGAATCGAACACCTCCCATGAAAACGCGTCTCTTACTGGTCGTCGCCGCGCTGCTCGCCTGGGCAGCCCAGGCCGGCGCGACCGTCCTCGTCGCGGTGGAGGTCGAGGACCTCGCCCGCTCGTCGCACGTCGTGGTCCGCGGCCGTGCCGGCGCCACCCGCTCCGCCTTCACGGGCGACCGGCGCCAGATCCGCAGCTTCACTCCCGTCACGGTCCTGCAGACGCTCAAGGGGCAGGCCGGGAACTCGGTGGAGGTGGTGACGCTGGGGGGAACCGTCGGCGACATCTCCCAGGTCACTTCGGGCAGCCCCCGCTTCCGCGAGGGTGAGGAGGTGGTGCTCTTCCTCGTCCGCTCCGGCGACCGGTTCCTGGTCGACGGGTTCTCGCAGGGGAAGTTCCAGGTCACCACCGGCCCCGACGGAGTGCGCCGCGTCGCCCGCGAACTCTCCGGGGTGGGCATGCTCGGCGCCGACGGCATCGTCCGCCCAGCGGCCCGCTTCGAGCCGGTCGAGGAGCAGGCCTTCGTGGCCCGCATCCGGCGGGCGCTGGCCGGCCAGGTGGCCCCATGAGACCGCTCGTCGCCCTCGTCGTGCTCCTGGGGGTCTCCTCGTCGGCCTGGGCCTGGGAGCGCAGCCACGTCCCCACCTCCGACCCGCTGAATCCCACGCCCCTGTACTGGTGCACCCGCAAGATCCCATTCGTGACCAACGAGAAGGGCAGCAAGGACGGGGGGAACGCCACCTTCGACGCCGTCCACCTGAGCTACTTCACCTGGGCCGGCCCCACCTGCACCGACCTCACCTTCGAGGACCAGGGCAAGACCTCCCGCTTCGACATCGGCTTCGACCAGAACGCCGACGACAACATCAACCTCGTGGTGTGGCGCGAGACGACCTGCGCCAAGGCCGCTCCCGCGAGCGACCCCTGCTTCAAGTCGGGGGGCTGCAACAACAAGTACAACTGCTGGGAGCAGTCCTCCCAGACCATCGCCATCACCACCACCACCTTCAACAACAAGACCGGGCAGATCTACGACGCCGACATCGAGTTCAACGGGGCGGGCTTCATCTTCACCACCCTCGACACCCCGCCCTGCGTCACCGCCCCGGTCCGCCCGGTCACCTGCGTGGCGACCGACGTGCAGAACACGGTGACCCACGAGGCCGGCCACGTCATCGGCCTCGACCACCCCGACGGCGTCGACGCCACCATGTACGCTGAGGCCAGCCTGGGCGAGATCACCAAGCGGACCCTGCACCAGGACGACGTGGACGGGCTCTGCTTCATCTACCCCAAGGGCAAGCCGACCACCGAGTGCACCCAGCAGCCCGACCCGCTGGTGGGAGGGTGCGGCTGTGGCGTCGCGGGCCCCATGGGCTTGGGGCTCGGTGCGGTCCTCCTGGCGTTCGGGGCGCTGCGGGCGCGCCGGCGTCCTTGACCCGCGGGCCCACCGTTTCGGACAATCGCGACCTCATGACGAAGCCGAAGCACACCATCCTCATCGTCGACGACTCCACGGTGCTCCTGGAGCAGCTCTCCGCGGCGTTCACCGACGCCGGCTTCGAGGTCAGCCACGCGGTCGACGGCGAGGAGGTCTTCCGCAAGATCACCGCCTTCAACCCGGAGGCGCTGCTCCTCGACGTCTACATGCCGAAGATCAACGGGGCGGACGTGTGCCGGCTGGTGAAGGCCCACCCGCACTGGAAGAAGGTCTTCCTCGTGCTCATGAGCGCCCGCATGAGCGACAAGGAGATCGAGGCGTACAAGCGGATGGGCGCAGACCAGTTCCTCAAGAAGCCGTTCGAGCCGGCCGAGGCGGTGCGGCTC
>CAZAIE010000050.1:8044-14205 GCA_964485035.1 uncultured Myxococcaceae bacterium
GTGCGGCTCGTGCTCGCGGCGCTCGAGCCCGCGCCTGCCTGCTGACTACTTCTTGGGCTTCTTCTCGCCGACGTCCTGGTCCTGGTGGTCCTCCAAGTACAGGTCCGTGTCGAGCGGGTTGCCGTGCTCGTCGAACTGCCGCGCGGGCTTCTTCTTTGGCTTGGGCTCGGTAGGCTCGGGGCGGTCGACGTCGAGCCCGCGGTCCTTGGGGATCTCCGCGGAGGTGTAGCGCAGCGCCCACTCGGCGTGGGGCGCCTCGGCGATCATGGTGTGGAACGAGAGCGACTGCTCCCCGGTCTGGGAGATGACGAACTTCACCTTGTCGCAGCCCCCGTCCTCGGCGCAGAACACCGCCTCCTCGTCGGTCGAGAGGGGCTCGCGGTAGAGGACGGTGCCCCGGTGCACCGTCGCGCGCTGGGCCAGGTCGTACTCGATGTAGGGCACGCCCTGGTCGAACTGCACCAGCTTGTAGGTGTGCTTGATGGTGTCCAGCCCCGCCTCGCGCAGGGGGGCGGAGGTGACCTTCAGGTACTCCCCCGCGTCCTCGACCCAGAGGGTGTAGGTCATGGGGCCCATGGGGCTATCCTTCATCGGTCCGCTCCAGACCCCGCGCCAGTCCCGCAGCAGGCAGAGCACCGGGGTGGAGCCCGCGCCGGTGGGCTTCGGCTTGGCGCTGGAGCAGCCGGCGGACAGGAGAGCGACGAACAGCAGGGCGGGCACAAGGCGCATGGACGACCTCCGAGGACCCGAATCCTCGCAAAGGCCGGGCGGGGTGGGCAAGGGCCGGGTCAGAGCCCGGCGGCCTCGGTCACCAGCAGGTCGATGGCCCGGGCGCCGTCGAACAGCCCCTCGGTGGGGGCGGCGAGCGCATCGGCGTGTAGCGGGTCCAGCACGTCCGGGGCACCCTTCCGGTCCAGCTCCAGCAGCGCCTTGCGGATTGCCTCGAGCTCCGGGGTGCCGCTGCGGACCGCGAAGACCTCGCCGGGGATGGGGTCGGTCTGGCCGATGACCGCGAGCTCGCCCGCGCGGTCGCCCACCAGCTCCTCCACGCCGCCTTCGTAGGTCGCGCCGCAGGCCGCCTTGCCGTCGAGCACGGCGCGGAGCACGCCATCGTGCGAGCCCACGAACTCCCGCTCGTAGTCCCCCGGCCGCAGCCCCTGGGCGAAGAGGAAGGCGAAGGGGAACTCAAAGCCCGCGGCGGAGTGGGGGGCGACGAACGCGACCTTGCGTCCCTTGAGCCCGGCCACCGTCACCGGCTGGTCCTTCCGCGCGACCAGGATGCCGGGGCGCTGGTGCTTGCCTCCCCGGACCGCCACGGCCACTGCCTGGTAGCCGCTCTCCTGCACGCGGCTGAAGAGCACCGGCCCCAGCATCACCACCGTCCACCGCTGCTCCGAGAGCAGCCGGGAGAACTCGCGGTAGTTGGCGGCCACCTCCACCTTCACCGGCTGGGCGAGCCGCTGCTCGAGGTGGCTCGCGAGGCCCGAGAGCTGCTTCTGGCGCGCCGCCAGGTCGCCGAGCGGGACCGCTCCGAAGGTGAGGGCGGGTCGCTCCGGTGCAGGCCGTGGCGCGGTGCAGGCCGCGAGGGTCAGCAGGAGCACTGCCAGCAAGCGCTTCACGGAGGCCTCCGTGGTCATCGGGGAACGCCGCCCCGCTCGAGGAACCGGCCATGCCCGGCGCGCCCCAGCCAGCGCTCGCCGTCCACCAGCAGCTCGCCCCGACTGAACACCAGCGAGGGCGCTCCCTTCACGCTGCGGCCTTCATACGGTGAGTAGTCCGTCCGCATGTGCAGCGCCGCCGAGGAGAGGCTGCGCACGAGCTCCGGGTCCCAGACCACGAGGTCGGCGTCGCAACCGGGCGCCACCGTTCCCTTGCGCGGGTAGAGCCCGAAGAGCTTCGCGGGTTCGGTCGACGTGAGCTGGACGAAGCGGTTCACGTCGAACCGCCCGGCGCGGACGCCGAGGTCCCAGAGCAGCATCAGCCGCGTCTCGATGCCTGGGAGCCCGTTGGGGATGTCGGTGAAGCGCGCCTTCCCCAGGTCCTTCTGCCCGGCCATGAAGAAGGGGCAGTGGTCCGTCCCCACCGTGGCCAGGTCGCCCAGCGCGAGGCCGCGCCAGAGCGGCTCGTGGTTCTGCGGGTCGCGCACCGGGGGGCTGAAGACCACCTTCGCGCCCTCGAAGCCCGGCGCCTCGATGTCCCGCTGCGAGAGCACCAGGTACTGCGGGCAGGTCTCGGCCCAGACGCGAACGCCGCGCGCCCGCGCGCTCCGGACCGGCTCCAGCGCCTCCTTGCAGCTCAGGTGCACCACGTAGAGCGCCCCGCCGGAGAGCTCCGCCAGCGTGATGACCCGCGAGGTCGCCTCTCCCTCCAGCAGCGCCGGGCGGGTGAGGGCGTGGTGGCGCGGCGCGGTCTCTCCGCGCGCCAGCGCCTGTTCGATCAGCACGTCTATGGCCGGGCCGTTCTCGGCGTGCAGCATCACCAGGCCGCCGTTGCGGGCGGTCCGCTGCAGCACCCGGAGGATGGCGCCGTCGTCGAGCTGGTAGTTGCCGGGGTAGGCGGTGAAGACCTTGAAGCTGGTCACCTTCCTCGCGGTCACGAGTGCGTCGAGCTCGTCCAAGGTCTTGGGGCCCACCTCGCGGATGGAGAGGTGCAGGCCGTAGTCGATGCAGCACCGGCCCTCGGCCTCCCGCAGGCGCTCCTCGAGCCCCGCCTGCAGCGTCCCGCCCCGCGGCTGCGCTGCGAAGTCGAGGATGGTGGTGGTGCCGCCGAAGGCGGCCGCGCGGGTGCCGGTCTCGAAGTCGTCCGAGGACACCACCCCACTGCCCATGCGCAGCTGCAGGTGCACGTGGGGGTCGACGCCGCCGGGGAGCACCAGCTTCCCGCGCACGTCGAGCGTCCGGTCGACCGGGGCGACCCGCTTCGCGAGGTCGAGGCCCACCAAGGTCACCTGCTCGCCTTCGATGAGCACGTCGGCGGGGAAGAGGTCCGAGCCCGTCGCGACGGTGCCGCCCTGCAGCAGGGTGCGCATGACGTTCAGAACCCCAGCCAGAGCTCGGCTTCGTACGAGTCGCACGACAGCCGCGACCAGTCGTTCCCGCAGGCGTCACCGGAGGACTTGAGCGCGTTGCAGTACGCCCGGGCCTGGGTGTCACACTTGGCCGCGCGGCCGTCGTCGCCCGAGAGGTCCGAGCACTGCAAGGAGCCCAGGCACGCGACGTAGTCGGACAGGCGCGAGGAGATGGTGTTGCACAGCTCCTGGCCGAAGGTCTGGTACTTCTCGATGGAGGCCGAGAGATCGATCTCGCAGCGGTCCTCCCAGCCCTGGCCCTCGCGGTTGATCTCCTCGCAGCGGGACATGGTCGCACAGCACTCCTTCGCCTTGGCGCAGGTGTTGCGCGGGCCACTGGAGCAGGCTGCCAGACAGAGCACGACGAGCACGGATGGGATCGACCGAAGCACGGGGATCTCCTTGTAGTTGCACCGGAATCGGCGCCAGTCTGCGAACAACGCTCTCACCCTGTCAACCCTGCGTCGCGCACGTCGCCGAGGGCTGCGGCATACTGCCGCGCCTCCATCACGCCGGAGGCGACATGCGCCGAGTCTGTGTCTTCTGTGGGTCCAGTCCAGGCGCCGATCCCTCCTGGATGGAAGGCGCGCGAGCGTTCGGCGCCCTGCTCGCGCGGCAGGGATTGGGGCTCGTCTACGGGGGGGCTCGCGCCGGGCTCATGGGCGCCCTCGCCGACGCAGCCCTGGACGCGGGAGGCGAGGTCATCGGGGTGATCCCCGAGGTCGTCCAGATCAAGGAGCGCGCGCACCGCGGGGTCACCGAGCTGCGAGTGGTGGCCTCGATGCACGAGCGCAAGGCCACCATGGCCGAGCTCGCGGACGCCTTCGTGGCGCTGCCGGGCGGCCTGGGGACCCTCGACGAACTCTGCGAGATCCTCACGTGGGCGATGCTCGGCTTGCACGCGAAGCCGTGCGCGCTGCTCGACCAGGCGGGGTACTGGGGGCCGTTTTTGTCGATGCTCGATCATGCCGTCGCGTGCGGCTTCGTCCGGGCTGCCGACCGGCGGCTCGTGGGCACGGCGGCCTCTCCGGAGGCGGTGCTCTCTCTGCTCTCGGAGGCGTGGGCCCGTCCCTCGGGTCCGGCGCTCGGGCTGAAGGGCTCTTGAGCCCCGGCATCGTGGATTCGCCGGGAGCTTGGCGGCTAGGATGCGCGCCATGGTGCGATTCCTCCTGGAGTTCTTCGGCATCTGCGCCGGCGGCGCGGTGCTCGGCCTGGTGCTCAACGCTGCCAGCGCGCGCCCAGCTGCCCTGACGCGCGCGGTCTACCCCGCCGCCGCTTCTGGCAACTCGGTGTGCGGGGCTTCTCCGGAGGCCCAGCATGAGAAGCACGGCCATCGTTCCATCTCCCAGGCCGAGGCCGTGGCCGCGTGCAACGGCTGCTCCATGGGCTTCGTCGACGCGCGCGGGGCGGCGGCCTTCGCCGAGGGGCACGTCATCGGCGCGCTCCACCTTCCCCCAGCGGGCCACGCAGACGAGCCCGCGGTGCTCCAGAAGCTGCGCCAGTTCCCCACCGTGGTGGTCTACGACTCCGGAGGCGGCTGTGGGCTCGCCGAGGGCGTCGCCGATCGCCTGTCTGCGGCCGGGTTCCCCGACGTCCGGCTCCTGGAAGGGAGCTGGCAGGGGTGGATGAGCGCCGGCGGTCCTGCGCAGTCCGGGGCGTGCCAGGCCTGCGCCCACCACGAGGCGACGGGAGACCACCGATGAGCCCGAGGCTGAAGGAGCTGGCGCTGGCGCTCACGCGCGTGGTCCTGGGCGGGTTCTTCGCCTGGGCGGCGCTCACCAAGGTCCCCAACATGGAGCTCTTCGCGGAGGAGACGGCGAACTACCGGCTGCTCCCGCCCGTGCTCGTGCCGCTCTTCGCGGTCTGCCTCGCGGGCGTGGAGATCCTCTCGGGGGCGCTGATGGTCCTGGGCGTGGCCATCCGCGCGAACGCCGCGATCGTCGGACTGATGCTGGTGGCCTTCATCATTGCGCTGACCCAGGCTCTGCTCCGCGGCATCGACCTGCGCTGCGGCTGCTTTGGCGGGGAGGAGCTCGCGACGTGGTGGACCGTCGCGCGCGACGTGGTGATGCTCGCCGCCTGCATCCCGCTCTGGAAGTGGGGCGCTGGCAGGCTCTTCTGGCCGCGCAAGGCGGCCTGAGGCTCAGGCGGCGTCGAGGAGCCGCGCAGCGCGCCGCAGGCCCTCCTCGAACTCCCCGGGCGGACCGAGCAGGCTCAAGACCAGGTACCCCGGGCGGGGGAAGTCGAAGAAGTAGCCGGGCTGGACCAGGACCCCATCCTCGAGGAGGGCGAGCACCCACTCCTGCTCCGACCGGCGGTTCGGTACGCGCAGGACCACGCTCCAGCCACCCTCCGAGCGCAGCGGCTCCCAGGCCGAGCCTGGGTGGTGCAGCGCTCGGAGCGAGGCGAGGTTCTGCTGCAGCCGTTCCCCCAGCGGTCGTTGGATCCGCTCGCGCGCGGACAAGAGCTGCGGGAGCGCCCACTGGGCCGCGGTCGAGACGGACAGGTACGTGTCGGCGACCACCTCGAGCCGCTGCAGCGCCTGCTCCACGGCCACAGCTGGTCCGCCCGCCAGCATCCAGCCCACCTTGAGGCCGGGTGCGGCGAGCACCTTCGAGGCGCCGCTGAGCAGGAAGGCCAGGGCGCGGTCCTGCTCCACGACGCTCGCAGCACTGGCGACGGCCTGCAGGGGGTAGTCCGAGAACACCTCGTCTCCGACGAGGGCGAGGCCCCGGTCTGCAGCCACGTCCGCGAGGAATCCGAGCTCGTCACGCTTGAGGAACGCACCCACCGGGTTGTGTGGACTGACGACGACGATCGCCCGGAGGCGTGGATGCTCGCGCACGGCGTCTTGGAGACCGCTTTGGTCCAGGTGCCACTCGCCGTCGTAGCCCAGCGGGTAGGGCACGGTCTTCACGCCCTCTAGACCGGCGAGGAACTCGAAGAGCGGGTAGCTGGGCGAGGGCACCAGCACCTCGTCGCCCGGGTCGGCGAGCAGCTTGAAGAGGAAGGCGTAGGCCTCGCTGGTGGACGCGGTGACCACCACCCGGCGCGGGTCGGCAACCTCGGGTCCGAGGCGGCAGGCGTGGTATTC
>CAZAIE010000050.1:14215-15195 GCA_964485035.1 uncultured Myxococcaceae bacterium
GCTCCGGGTCGTAGCGGCCCGGGGCCTGGCTCAGCGCCGCTGCGACCATCGGCCCCGGGCAGCCGAGCCCGACCCTCGTGGGATTGGACTCGGTGAGGTCGAGCAGCGCACCCGCCACGCGCCGCTGGGCAATGGCCGCTGCGAGCGGAGTGGCGCCGAGGTTCCAGGAGGTGCGGGCCGAGAACATGGCCCTCAAGTCGCCCGGACCATCGCGGGTGTCAACACCCCGGAGCCTCGGGGTGGGAGACGAAGAGGCTCTCCCGCCCCCAGTAGTCGATCGCGTCGATCGACAGGTCCTCGACCCAGGGGCGGGCGACGGCGTCGGCCACGAACCGCAGGCCGCTCGCCTCGAACAGGAAGTCGGTGCTGTCTGCCGTCTCATCCAGAGACAGGTGGAAGGCCGGCCCGCTTCAACCCCGACCGACCCTGATGCGGATCCTGGACTGGGGGGACTTGGCGCAGAGGGGTTCCAGCTGGGCCAGCGCCTTTTCGGTGATGGTGAGCATGTCTCTCCTCCAGACCCGTGTTGAAGAAAAAGAGCCGCCTTCGCGGGAAAGGGTTCAGTGCTTGAGGCTCGAGAGCACCTGGACGAGCCGCCCGGCGATCCGAGGGGGCGAGGAGTCGGCGCCCTTGTTCAGGTAGCGGGCGGGCTGGCAGTGCTCGAGCACCTTCTTGAAGGTGTCGTCGCACGGGAAGGCGGTGAAGAAGACGATGGGCGTGGGGCGGATGCGCAGCCCACGCTCCAGGGCCCGCAGGGCGATGGCCGCGTGGTAGCCGCTGAGGATGGGCATCTCCACGTCGAGGATGGCCAGGTCGAGCGGCTGGCGCGCGACCAGGGCCTCCGCCACCGCCTGCAGGAACTCCTCGCCGTTGGCGCAGCCGCGCACCTGCTGGCTGATGCCGTTCTGGACCAGCGCGTCCTTCACGATCTCGCGCGCCGCGTTGCGCCCCGGAATCCCGGTGACGCCTCCGCCCGGGTG
>CAZAIE010000051.1:0-15168 GCA_964485035.1 uncultured Myxococcaceae bacterium
CTTCCGGGCCAGCTTCAGGCGGACCCTCGTGGGCTCGAGGCTGGTCGTGCCGGGGATGCGCTCGAGCTTCACCACTGCGGTGCCGTGGGCAGGAGCCGCGCCCGTGGGCGAGAGGATGGTCACGCCGAAGACGGGGACGCACCCGCTCGCGCCGGGCTCCTCGTTGGGACCACAGGCCGCCGCGTCGGGCAGCGTCCCGGCGTCCCACCCCGCATCGGACCTCGGGAAGGAGCCGGCATCGAGCGGGTGGAGGGCCGCGTCGGGCTTGGAGGGATCGGCCGCGTCGGTTCGACCGCCATCGGAGCCTGGACCTCCGTCCGGGCGAACGCCGGTGTCCGCAGAGAGCCCGACGTCCGGCAGGTCGGGGCCAGCATCGACGGCCTGGCTCGCGTCGGGACGGCCCGCGTCGGCCTTCGGGCGGCCGGCATCGACCTTGGGACTGCCCGCGTCGTCTCCCGGTGGGGACGCGTCGGGCCGGTAGACCACGCAGACGCCCCGCTCGCACGTCTCGTTGTCCTGGCAGTCCTCCTTGTCCGAGCACTCCAGGCCGGCGATCCCGAAGGGACAGCCGGGGAGCACGAACAGAGCGAGGGGCAGGAGCGCGCGGAGCCGTCCCATGGCTTCTCCAGACAGGAAGAATGGTGGGAGCTCCAGTATTGTCTTCCCCCGCCACGCAGGGAAGGTGTCCATGCAGAAGCGGTCCATCAGCGTCCCCGAGTGCCTGCTCGCAGCGGGAAGTACCGCGGTGATCGCGGTGCTGGAGTACCTCACCACCCACCGGCTGGACTTCGCGGCCTTCTTCTTGGTGCCGATCATCGCGCTGGCGTGGAGGCAGGGACGGCGCGCGGGCATCGTCTTGGCGGTCGTGACCGCGGCGGCGTGGGGGACCGTGGACCGGCTCAGCGTCCCCGCCGACTGGCCGACGGGGCTGGTGGTGGCCAACGCGCTCATCCGCCTGGCCGTGAACCTCTTTGCTGTGCACATCGTGGCCAGGCTGCGCGACCGCCGGGACGAGGCGCTGCGCATGGCCGCTTCGGACGGGCTGACGGGCGTCGCGAACAGCAGGTCTTTCCGGGACACCGCGACCCGGGCAGTGAGGAAGGCGCGCGAGGAGCAGACGCCGCTGACGGTCGCCTTCATGGACCTGGACGACTTCAAGAAGGTGAACGACACGCTCGGCCACGCGGTCGGGGACGAGGTGTTGCAGCTCGTCGCGCAGACGCTGCAGCGCAACGTTCGCGCGACGGATCTGGTCGCGCGGCTGGGCGGGGACGAGTTCGCGGTGCTGCTGCCCAGGACCGACCTGGAGGCCGCGCAGGTGCTGTTCGAGCGGCTCCAGAAGGAGCTCAAGGGGCTGTTCAACCGGCGCGGGCTGCCGGTCGGGGCCAGCGTCGGCGTCGCCGCGTTCGCCGTCCCGCCGCTGGAGGTCGAGGAGCTGATCCGGCACGCGGACGAGCTGATGTACGAGGTGAAGCGGAGCGGGAAGGGCGCCTTCGCGGCGAAGCGGTGGCAGGACGGCCAGGCGAGCGGCTGAAACCGCGTAGTGCGCGGAAGAGCAAGCCGTTCGAGGATTGGGAACACCCAACCCGGGTTACGTGGCCGCGAGCTCGGGGCGTGAGATCGAGGTAAGCCCCGCGCGGCCACTCCGATTTTTTGCACGCCCCTGGATGACCGCCACCCGGGGGCTTTGAAGGGGAAGAGTCTTCAGGGTTCCGTGATCGAAGCGTCACCCTGAGGAAGGGGGGCCCTTCGGCCCCCGCGCGGCTCACCTTGCGGGCTGCCTCGTCACCCCGAGGCGAATGAACCTGCACGCGGCCTACGCGCGCGGCGCCTCGCGGCGCCCTCTCCGGACCCTGGTTCGCTTCGACCGTCTTGGAGGCGCACGCCGCGCAGGGCGTCACGCGTGGCGGGAACCTGGCTTCTGTCGAAAGCCTTCCCTGGAAGAAGTGTGCCCTTCAATGCCGGAGCACACCGGGCAGGGCACCCTGCGGTACCCCTACTCTGGCCAAAAATCGGAGTGGCCGCGCGAGGCTTTCCTCGATTTCACGCCCCGAGCTCGCGGCCACGTAACCCGGGTTGGGACTTTCGGATGGGGTCTGGGACTGACCGGGGCCTGCCTTGCGCCTGCGTCGAACTCCATCCTTTGCGCCGTCCGTCCGCTTTCTTGGGGGCCACCAAGAGTGTGATAGGGATCTCACTCTCGATCCCGACCTGTCCGACCACTCCGGAGGAGTCCGAATGACGCGCGCTGCCTCGCTCGCCGTCGCTGTCGCCGCCCTCGTGATCGCTGTACCTGCCTTCGCCGCTCCCGAGTTCTCGGTGGCGACGTTCACGGGCCCTGGGGCGGTCAACATCCGCAACCAGCTGGTCCGCGCCGTCTGCGATCAGCTCGCCTGCGCCCCGACCGCGAAGAAGGGCAAGAAGGCACCTCCGACCCTCAATGGCCGGGTCATCAAGTCCAAGAAGGCCACCACTCTGGAACTCTGGCTCGTCCAGGCCGGCAAGACGAAGTGGCGCAAGCCCTTCGCCGTGAACAAGGCAATGAAGCTGGACGACGACGTGGTCGATAGCGCCGCGAAGCTCGTGCTCTCCACCATGGATGTCCAGCCCGCGAAGCAACCGGAGCCTCCTCCTGCCCCGCCACCGCAGCCAGAGCCTGAGCGCAAGCTCAGCGACCCCGCGACCGACTGGTCGAGCCCGTCCCAGCCGGCGGCGACGACCACGACCACGGAGACTCCCGCAGAGACCAAGCCCGAGACCCCGTCGTCGTCGGACGGCTACAAGCCCCCGACCGTCGCCGCCTCGGTGAACCTGGATCTGCTGTACCGAGCCTTCACCTTCTCCGGCCTGACCACGAACAACGCGAGCGAATACAAGGGCTTCCCCATCGCAGCGCCCCACCTACACCTCGACGCCTATCCTCTGGTGCCCTTCGTGGACGGGATGCTGGCTGGCCTGGGCCTCGAGGCCGACTTCTCGTTCACGCTCGGTCTCAAGGCCATCGCCGGCAGCGGTGCGAGCAAGATCGAGTACCCCAGCCAGCTCCTCCGCTTCAACGGCGGCCTCAAGTTCCGCATCCCACTCACCTCGTCCGGGATCGCCGTGGTGCCGGCCGTGGGCGTCGCCTACACCTCGTTCTCGATTTCGAAGAACGACCAGGGCAACAAGCTCGAGGGACTGCCGCAAGTTGCCTACACGAGCCTCAAGGTCGGCGTGGGCGCCGAGGCGCCGCTGTTGGACAACAAGCTGCTGCTCTTCTTGAACGTCTCGTTCTTGCCCACCTTCGCGGCCGGCGAGATCATCAGCCCCACCTACTTCCCCGAGGGCAAGCTCTGGGGCCTCATGGGCCACCTGGGCGCCAGCTACCAGATCATCGGCGGGCTCGAGGCCCGGCTCGTCTTCCAGTTCGAGCGCTATGACCTGTCGTTCACCTTCAAGGATGGCGACAAGTACAACGCCGCCGGCGCCGCGGATCTGATGATCGGGGGGACGCTCGGAGTCGGTTACCGCTTCTAGGCACGCTCGTCTGAGAAACCACCCCTCGCCCAGGACTGTCCTCTATGTCGCACCTCGTCGGTCTCCTCGTCGGTCGTGAGCGCAGCTTCCCGGACGCCCTCATCGCCGAAGTCGGGAAGCGGAACAGCGACGTCTCAGCTTGCTTCGCCAAGATCGACGCGCTGAGGCACGACCAGCCGCTGCCCTACGACGTCCTGATCGATCGCATCTCGCACGACGTGACCTGCTACCAGCCGGTCCTGAAGCAGGCGGCCCTGAACGGCACCCGCATCATCAACAACCCGTTCTGGCGCATCGCGGACGACAAGTTCTTCAACACCGCGCTGGCGCACCGCTTGGGCATCCGGGTGCCGAAGACGTTCCTGCTTCCCCAGCACTCGTACGGCGAGGACGTCACCACCGAGTCGCTGCGCAACCTGGCCTACCCCATCGACTGGGCCGGCGTGGGCAAGACCCTGGGCTTCCCGCTGTACCTGAAGCCGCACTGGGGCGGAGGCTGGCGCGGCGTCCATCGCGTCCACACCCAGGCCGAGATGCTGGCCGTCTACGACCGCAGCGGGACCCAGACCCTCATCGCCCAGGAAGAGATCGTCTGGGTCCAGTACGTGCGGTGCATCGTCATCGGCAAGGAGCACGTGCTGCCGGCGCTGTGGGACCCGCGGCTCGGCCACTTCGAGCGCTACACCAAGGCGCGCGATGGCATGCCTGCCTTGGACCCGGTGCTGGAGCGGCGCATCGTCGAGGACTCGCGGGCACTGTGCCGCGCGCTCGGGTACGACATGAACACGGTGGAGTGGGCAATCCGAGAGGACGGCACACCCTTCGCCATCGACTTCATGAACTCGGCGCCGGACTTGGACGTGGCGTCGCTGGGCGACGACAAGTTCGCTTGGGCAGTCGAGAAGATGGCCGACCTGGTCATCACGCTGGCGAAGGATCCCACCCGGGCGCCGAAGCACCACTGGCTCAAGGCGCTGGGGCAGTAGCGGCTGGCCTCCTGGAAACAGAACAAATCCGTCTGGTTGGGCGCTTCGGCGGAGGCCCTACTCGGTGATCTTCTGCAGCGCGTTCGAGAGGTCGTCGGTGGGCTCTTCGTCCGCGCTGTGGCTCCAGCTCGGCGCAGGCGGGTTCGACGGCGCCTTCTGTGAGGGCGGGTTCGAAGGAGCCTTCACGGACGGCGGGTTCGACGGCGCCTTGGCCGGTGGCGGGGGAGCGGGGGGAATCCGGCCAGCCGCCAGCTCGGTCGCCAGCAGCTGCTCGAGGCTTCCCGCGATGGCCGCTGACGACGCTCGACGCTCCAGCTCCTCGCGCCGCGCTTCAAAGGCCGTCTTCTCGTCCGCGAACTTCTTCTGCTGACGCTCCAGCGCCTGCTGCGACACCTCGAGCGAGGCCCGCTCGCCGTCCAGCGCGGTCTTCAGCGAGAGCACTTCGGCGCGGGTTTTCTCCAGTGTCTGCCGGGCGTCAGCTTCGGAGGCCTGGACCTCGTTCAGCCGCGTCTCGAGCTCGCGGCGCAGGCGCTCGCTCGCCTCACGCTCGCTGGCCAGGTGCTCACGCAGCGACTGCGCGGCGTGGGTCTGCTCGTCCACCGCGGCCTTGAGTTCACCGAGCAGCGTCCGCTGGGACTCAATGGTCTCTTTGGTGGTCGCAGCCGTTGCTCGCGCCTCGCTCTCCGCGACCTGTGCTTCGGCTCGGCGTGCCTCGGCCTCGCTCCGCACCCTCTCCAGCTCGCGCTGCACCTCGACCAACCGATCTTCGGCGAGGGTCGCGGCGCGCCGCCGCTCTTCGAGCAATCCGTGGAGCTCGCTCACCTGGCTGCTGGCCTTCTCGGCCTCCGCCTTCACCCGCCGGACCTCTTCCTTCGCTTCAGCCTCGACAGCGGCGACCTCGCGCACCCGCGCCTCGGCCTCCGACCGGATGCCGCTCAGGTCCTTGCGCAGCTGCGCCAGCTCCGCCTCGGTCCGCTCGAGCGCCCGCAAGTGATCGGCATCGGACGACGTCAGCTCGGAAACCTTGGCGCGCAGCGGCTCGGCTTCGATCTTCAGCCGCTCCAGAGCCTCCCGCGTCTCCGCCAGCGTCCGCACGCCAAGAGCCCGTTCTTCTTCGGCTATCGCAAGCCGGCTCGCCAGCTCGTCCCGGGTCGCGGCGACCACGTCGCGCTGCCGGGCCATCGCCACCTCGGCCTCGCGCGAGCGGGTCCGCAGCTCTTCCAGTGCAAGCCGGGTCGTCTCGGCCGCAGCGCGGAGCTCGCCACACGCAACGCGATCCGCCTCGGCCTGGGCAGCGAGATCGGCCGCGCGGGTCCGCAGCGCTCCCAGCTCGTCCTCGAGCTTCCGGGCGTCGGCGCGTGCGGTCTGCTCGGCGGCTCGGGCCTCCAGGGTCCGCGTCGTCAGCTCCGCCTCAACCGCCGCGACCTTCTTCGCCCAGCCTTCTTCGACCAGCTTCCGGGTTTCGGCCTCGGCGCGCCGCAGCTCCTCGACACGTGCCGCAAACCCCGTCTCCAACTGCTGAATCTGGCGGGCGTGAGCCTCCTCGGCGGCCTTGCGGGCGGCCTCGTCGTTGCCGCGCGCCTCGTTCAGCCGGGCCTCGTACTCGCGCTGGCGCTGCTCGAGCTGCGCCCGCTCCTCGACCAGCCGCGCCTGCTCGCGATCGACCCGCTGCCGCTGGGCCTCCGCGTCGGCGCGCGCGAGCCCGAGAGCGTTCGTCAGCTGCTCCTTCTCGGCCTTGAGGCGCCGGATGGTCTCCTTCGCCTCCAAGTCCAGGGTCTGGAGCTGCACCAGCCGCTGCGCACCGTCGATCGACCGGCTCTGCGCCTCGGCCAGCTCGGCGCGGACCCGGCCCAGCTCCTTCTCCAGCCGCTCTCGATCCTCGCGAGCCCGGGCGCGCTCTTGTTCGAGTGATGCCGCGAGCTTGTCGCGCTCGCTCAGCGCGCGCGCGGACGCCTTGCGTGCCTCGTCGAGTTCGGCGCGGACCGCGCCGATGCGCTGCTCCTCGTTCTTGCGGTGGGACTCGGCCGCCTTCTTCTCTTCAGCGAGCCGCTCCTGGGCCTGGTCGAGCTTCTTCTGCGCCTGATCGAGCTGGGCCTGGCGCTGGTTGAGCTGACCCGACAGCTCGCCAATCCGCGCGGCGTGGCGCTGGGCTTCCTTGCGTGCCTGGTCCTCGCTGGCCCGGAGTTCGGCGACGCGCGCCTCGTGCTCCCGCTTGGTGTCCTCGCGGGCGCGGCGCTCATCGGCCAGCTTCGCCTGGGACTGGTCGACCTTCTGCTGCAGCTTCTCGAGCTGACCGCGCTGGGACTCGGCGGCGGTCCGCGAGGCCTCGAGCTCCGCCAGCGCACGCTTGGTCTCCTTGCGCGCGTCGGTCTCGGCCAGCGCCAGCTGCTGGAGGCGTGCTTCCAGGTCTTTCTCCCTGGAATCACGCTCTTTTCTCAGCTCGGCCTGCTTCTCCTGAAGCTCGGTGAGGCGCTGCTGGAGCCGCTGGGCGGAGGCCTGCTCCTGGCCCAAGGAGGAACGCAGTTCGTCGGCCTCGGAGACGGCCTTCTTCGCGGCGCGCTTGAGCTCCGCCTCACCGGATTGGATCTCGCGGAGCTTGTGCTCGAAGTCGGTTCGAAGGGTCTCGCGGGCAGTCCGCTCTTCGACGAGCTTGGCCTGGACCTGCTCGAGCCGCTGCTGGGCGCGCTCGAGCTGGACACGACGCTCGGCGTCGGCGGTCTGGAGTGACTCGAGCTCGCTCTGGGCGCGTCGGGCGGCCTTGCGTGCCTCGGCCTCCCCGCGCTGCGCTTCCGTGAGCCGCTCGACGTAGTCCTGCTCGAGTTGTGCAGCGCGATTCTCGAACGATTCCCGGGCCTTGGCCTCTGCCTCGGCGAGGAGCTTCTCGCGCAGCTTGGAGACCTTCTCGTCCTGGACCCGACGCTCGGCCTCGGCGGCGCGCTTCACCTCTTCGGTGCGGCGGCGCTCCAGGTCCTTGCGGGAGACGACCAGGGCCTTGGCGGCCTGCTCGAGCGCCTCGCTCTCGCCGACTTCCTTGCCGCGGTTGATGACGGTCTGCAGGGCGTCGAGGACGTCGAGTGCTGGGCCCGAAGCCTCGATGCGGTCGAGCAGGGCCTGGGCCGTGGCCTCGGCGAGCGCGAGGTGCTTGGGGTTGGCTTCGCCGTAGCGCAGCAGGAGTGCCAGGCCTTCGTCGAGGCGGCCGGTCTCACGCAGCCAGGCGCCGAGCTGCAGCGCCTTGTCCGGGAAGCGGGTGGACCGGGCGATGGCCTCGCTCAGCTCCTTGACGTGGTGCGACTCCAGGAACTCGCGAATCGTCGCGACGACTTCGTCCTGGCCTTCGGCAAAGGTCACGCAGACGCCGTCGCCCTCCGGAGCGCCGATGGTGCCCTGGAGGTCGAGGGCCTGGGTCTTGGTGAGTCCGAGCTTGAGCGGAAGGGTCTCGCCCTGGGGCAGGTTGCGCGCCCGGACGATCATGTCGCCACCACTGATCTGCGCGGTGTAGGCGAAGGTGGTGCGGCCACCTGCCGGGTAGTCCACCCGCAGCATGGCGGCGAAGCGCACGAAGGGCGTGCGAGGGGCGGGCTCGCGGCCTCTCTTCTGGGAAGGTTCTCTGGCCACCGGCGTGCTTTGTAACGGAATGAGAGGCTGGTGTCTCGAAGGCGTGGCAGCCTACCACAGCAGGGAGCCGCCTCGGGCGCTCAAGGGCGGACCAGCACCTGGGCCAAAGCTAAGGACTTGGTTTTACTTGGTTGTCTGGAGACGTGGCACCCGCTGGTGGACGTGGACTGGGTCGACCGGGTGGACCCAGTGGACTTGCGATATCCAACTGAGATTACTTGGCTTTCTAGAGATGGGCTGACGCCGCATGGAGCCAGCTTGGCCAAGTGCTTGGAATGACGCCGCTTCCAGGCCTCAGCCTCCAGAGCCCAGGGCCAGTGCGAGCTGGTCTGCCTTCTCTCCCACGATGAGGTGGAGCACTCCGGGACGGATGGTCATGACGCCTAGGACCCCTGCTTGCCTGGCCGCGGCTTCGTCGAACTGCCCCGGTTCCTTCAGCTCGACCCGCAGTCTCGTGAGCGCCACCACCTCCACGGTCCCCAGGTTCGGCTTGCCTCCCAGCGAGGCCAGAAGCGCCGGCGCAGCCTCCACCGCCCAGGACTCGGGCTGACGCACCGGGCGTGGAGGCTGGGAGGGCAGCTTCGTCGGAGCGGCCACCGGCGCGGCCGCTGCGAGCCCTGCCCCCGATTTCAGGTACAGCTCCATCTCGGTCTTCAGGTTCTCGGAAAGTGGTCCGAAGATGGCCTGCACGTTCTGGCCAACCATGAAGACCGCGCTGGCCCCCAGCGCCTCGAGGGCGGGCTTGTCCACGCGCGCCGGGTCCACCACGGCGATGCGCAGCCGGGTGATGCACGCGTCCAGGCTTGCGAGGTTCCCCCCGCCGCCGAAGGCCGCCACCAACCGCTGCGCCCGGTCGCTCACCGCGCCCTTGGGGACCTCTTCCCCCTTCACCGCCGCCTCGCGTCCGGGAGTCTTCAGGTTCAGCCAGGAGATCATCCCGCGGAAGGTGGCGTAGTAGATGCCCGCATAGACCGGCCCCAGGATCAGCACCAGCCACCACTTCTGCGAGGCCGGGTTCAGGACGTTGAAGAGCACGAAGTCGATGCCGCCCTGCGAGAACGTGAACCCCATGTGCGCCCCCAGGGTCGCCATGAGGAACTGCGCCGTCCCCGCCAGCACCGCGTGCACCAGGTACAGCGCCGGGGCCACGGGGTCGTCACCCCACCGGTACGTGCTGGAGGCTCGCATCAGCCGGGCAAAGGACCTGCTGCGGCAGGGCGAGCGGTCGATCACCGAGATCGCCTTGGAGACCGGGTTCGCCACCCCCAGCCACTTCTCGGTGACCTTCCGACGCCTCGTGAACGTGACCCCGCGCGCCTTCCGCGACCAGGCCCTGGGAGGCCCAAGTCCGGAACCTTTGAACGAGTAGGTCTGGTGGACGTGGACTGGGTCGACTGGGTGGACTTGGGATATCCACGTGAGATCACTTGGCTTTCCAGGAAAGCCCGGACCCGGCCAAGTGCTTGGAATGACGCCGCTATTGGTTCCTACTTCAGCTTGCGCGAGCCGTCGGCTTCGTACTCTTCGTCCTTCAGGAGCTGGCCGTCCCGGTCCCAGGCTTTGCGCCGCACACACCGCCCATCCGCGAACTCCGACTCCTCGGCGGGCTTCCCGTTCTCGTGCCAGGCCCGGTGGGCGCCGTGCTGGACCCCAGCCTTGAAGGCCGTCTCGGACTCGCGCTCGCCGTTCTCGTAGAAGACCTTCTGCACTCCTTCGCGGCACCACTCGCGCCCACGGAAGCGGCGCTCGGGGCAGGGCAGGCGCTTCTCTTCGACCCGGACCTTGCCGGTGTCCCAGTACTCGGTCAGCCGCTGCTCCTTGGGCCCGTCGTAGAGCGTGCGCTGCTTGGGGTTGCCGTTGAGGAAGAAGCTGGTCGAGCGCTGCAGCTCGTCGGCCTTCCACGCCTGCTCCTCGACGACCTTCTCGCCGTCCTCGGCGTAGCGCAGCTCTTTGCCGTCCTTCACGCCCTGCTTCCACTGCACCGTGGTCTGCAGCTTCCCGGTCTTCGCCAGGACCCGCTCTTCGCCATGCTTCTTGCCGGCCTGGTAGGCGACGGCGCGCCGTGAGGCATACGCGCTGTCGCCGGGGGCCTCGCGCTGCAGCACGCCGTCGCGGAAGGTCAGCACCACCGAAACCTTGCCGGTGCCGTCGTAGACCTTCTGCGTCACCTCGCCGCCGAAGCCGCACCACTTCGCCAGCTCCGGGTCCTGGCCAGCCTGCGGGGAGCAGCTCAGCGACTGCATCCGGCCGTCCTCGGAGAAGGAGACGTCGTCCACGTGATCCGCGAAGCGGTGCGTGTGCCGCGCCACCTTGCCGTTCTCGTGCAGCTCGGTCCGGGTCACCTGCTCGCCGTCCTGGAACAGCGCCCGCTCCACCAGTTTGCCCGCCCGCAGGACGCGCTGCTCGCCGTGCCGCTTGCCGTCCCGGTACTCCTCGCGGCTCAGGCGATCGCCGCGCTCGACGGTGGTGAACCCGGTCTTCTTCCCGGCCTTCAGGGTCAGGTTCGTGAAGGGCTGGCCGTCCTTCGTGCACTCGACCCGGCCGTCCTCCTTGCGGTGCTCGAGGCTGTCCTCGAGGAAGGTGCGGAACTCGACCTTCTTGCCGTTCACCACGCAGAAGGTCCGGGTGTCGGTCACTGGCGGCTCGCGCTGGCGCAGCTCGCTCCACAGGTCGTCGGAGTACGGGTCCTCGGAGCTGCGCGAGCCCTCCGCACCCAGCTCGAGCGCCAGGTCCAAGAGCTGCTCGAACTGCTTGCGACTGCGCAAGAACGGCTTCTCCTCCTCGAAGGCGCGCTCGACGACCAGCGTGGTCCCCTTGAGGCTGAGCGACCCGACCTTCGCCGCAGTCCCCCGGCACTCGATGGTCGAGAGCCGCACCCGCGCCAGCGCCGCCTTCCCGGCCGGGGTCCGGCACGCGTACCAGACGTAGCGCAGCGGCTCGTTGCACTCGCGGTCGCCGCCGGTCTGGTCGTAGCGAATGTCCTGGTTGTGGGCGCGAAGCGAGTCCCCGTCGTAGCGGACCTTGAGCGCGAGGCCACAGTCGAGGTTGACCTTGGACAGGTAGTCGCGCTCGGTGCTGGCCTGCGCGTTCTCGGGCGAGTTGGAGCCGGCGAGCGCGGGGGCAGCGACGAGCACGGCGAGGAGCAGGGCGAGGCGGGACATGGACGAACCTCCGTGCGCCGCACTCTAGTCCCCGCGGGTGCCTCGCGAGTCCTTCACGGAGCACGGGGCGCGGCGTTGGACCATACTGTTCGGCACGCGCGACTGATGAGGCCCCCGAGAGGAGCTGTGGCTGATGGCAGCGCGATCGGCGTGGTGGCTGCTGGCCTTGGCCGTGATCCCCTGCGGGCGCCCGCTCGCAGCGACCGGGATCTACGGTGCGCCCTACCAGGTCATCGAAGTCGCGGGCGTTTCCGCGTGGGAGCAGTACCGCAAGGTGCACGTGAACACCTCGACCGCGGCGACCTACCCGCCGGTGGTCGCGCAGGCGCTGGGCACCAACCCGCTGGTCTTCGAGAACCTGCGCCAGGGCTGTGGGGACGGCGGTGAGTGCGCCTTCCTCGCGCCCGGCCTCTTCCTCGGGCGGCGGACGGCGAAGGCGAGCCCGGCCTGGGCGGCGCCGGTTCTGGTCGGGACCAGCGCACTGCGGCTGGACATGCGGGTGGGGTTCGTGGAGGCGGGCCCGGGAGGCGACCTGAGCGACTTCGTCGCGGCGATGGGCGGGGACCTGGGCCACAGCGACCTGTACTTCGGCGGCTTCCCCAACGACTTCCTCTCCATCCACTTCTGGGTGGACGGGACCGGCTCGATGCGCACGGTGGACCTCGCCCACGTGACCTGCGCGACCGCAGGCTCGGCGCTCTTCGAGAACGAGCGCACCGAATACCGTGCTGCGGTCTCGGTCGCCGTCCCGGAGGCACAACCGCTGCGCTGGGAGATCGCCGAGGCGGCCAGCAAGGTGGAGTTCGTGCTCTCGAGCGGCGCCACCGAGATCCATCGCTGGACGCTCTCGGGAGGAGGCGCACCGGACCGGCTGCACGAGTGCGCAAACCCCGATGGCGGGCAGTACTCCGAGGGCCGGCTCGACCTGGACCGCCTGGTTCCCGTCTTCTTCGTGGGCTGGGCGTCCGACTCCCCGCCCACCGAGACCACGATGCTCACCCTGGGCTTCTCGGGCTTCTCCCCGTCGATCGAGCAGGCGCCGGCCGAGGTCATGGCGGGCGAGGCGTTCGAGGTGCAGGTCGCCGTGCGCGATCTCTCGGGAGCGCGCCTGACCAGCGGCGACCTGGGCGTGGTGCTCACGGCCAGCGGGGCAGGCGAGCAGTCGGCCACGCCGACCCAGGCCGCTGAGGGGCTCCAGGCGCTCACGGTCCGCTTCCTGGAACCGGGACGGCAGACGCTACGGCTGGCCTTGGCCTCGGACCCGCAGATGTTCGTCGAACGAGCGGTCCAGGTGGCTCACGCAGAGGTCGGCATGGTGGTCGGGTGCCAATGCCAGCAGGCGGGGACGGCTCCCTTGGCTTTCTTGCTGGTCTCCCTCCTGGCCTGGCGTCGGCGTGGCACGAAGCCCCGCGGGGGATGAATCCCCCGTCTCTCACTGGGACGGACCGAGCTCGGACCAAGCCCGCGAAGCGGGCTGACAGTCAGCCGGCTTCAGCCGGCTTGTGCTCGACTCGAATCCGCCCCAGCCGGAGGCGGGGGATTCATCCCCCGTCTCGCCGTCTCACCGTCTCTGCCTACTGCAGGGTGGTCCAGGGCACAACGACCTCGCCGCTCTCCTTGGCCACCTTCACCTCGTGGTTCACGCCCTCCGTGAAGCGGTTGCGCCAGGTCAGCACCAAGCCTTCGCCGCGGGCCTCGAGCACGTCGGCCCAGTTGTGGTGGGTGTTGGTGTAGCGGAGCTTGTCCATGGAATCGACGCGCACGGTCCGCCCGCCGAAGGTCAGCGCGAACGACAGCGGCGCGAAGATCGAGCTCTCGCCCACACCCTGACCCGCCCACTGCCTGGTCAGGAGCATCGAGAGTCCGTTGGGCCCGCTCGCCTTCAGCTCCTCGCGGCGCGCTTCCTGGTACGGCCCCAGCTCGCCCTTCTCGGTCAGGTACTCGTTGAGCAGCGTGCCCTTGGAGTCCTTCACCGCCACGAAGAACTGGGTCCCGTTGGCGGTCGAGAGCGTCACCGTGTGCGTGCCCACCTGCACCGTGTGCCCCGCACGCCCGCTCACGGTCACCGGGGCAATCGCCTTGCCCTCGATCTTCGTGCCGATGAGCCCCGGCTCTTCCTTGAACCAGGTGGGCACCAGCGCCTTGAGCACGTACCCCGGCGCCGCGGCCTGCGGACAGGTCAGGAGCTGGAAGCTGTCGGTGTAGCCGGTCGAGCCGCCGAACCCCAGGTAGAAGACCTCGGCGTCGGCGCAGTTGCCCTTGGCGGCGCGGGTGAGCGCGGTGTCGTCGACGCGCACGAGCTGGCCCTGCACTTCCCACTTCTCGGTGACCTGGGTGCCGTCCTTGCGCCGCATCGTGACGTCGACCGAGGGCGCGCCGTCGTAGCCGTTGACCCCGTGAAAGGCAAGGCGCTCCGGGGTCTCGGTGGGCACGTCGGTCTGGCCCTCGGCGATGGGCCGGAAGACGGTGTGGTAGAGCCGCGGCTCCTGCGTGAAGTCGATGACCGAGGACTCGCTCCAGTTGTGGTGCTGGGCGACGTAGGTGTGCACGAAGAAGTCGCCGGACTCGACCATGGCCCACGCCGCGTCGGTGAACGCCACCTGCACGCCGGTCACGTGGACCGGGTACGAGCCGGCCATGGCCATCTGCGTGTTCATGAACCGGGTGACCAGGAGGTGCCGCGTGCCACGCGTGGCGCGCAGGACCTCGACGGCTGGCTCGAGCGTCGAGGCACCACGACACGACTCGAGGGTGATGGGGTCCTTCACTCCTGGCAGCTCGAGCTGGAAGCCGCCCTCCCACTCGTTGCCGTCCAGCTTCACCGGCTGGTTGGCCTGGGCAGCTCGATAGAGGCTGTAGCTCTCCACCAGCGTCCCAGCGGCGCCGAGGTCGTGGGCGATCTCCGCCTGGAGCTGGGTGTAGGCGCCCTGCTTCGTCACCGCGTACTTGCGCAGCGAGCGGCCGATGGGCGAGGGGCGCCAGCGCTGAGCATCGAGGTGGCTCTTCTCGACCAGCACGCCGTCCACCGACGCCTTGGCGAGCTGCCAGGGCTGCAGGCCCTCGCGCTCGAGCTTGGGGAGCGACACGCGGACGTGGCGCGCCTGCTCGTCGGCGAGCGGAGCGCCCTCCTGCCAGCGGTTGCACAGCTCGAGCGCGCCCGGGCAGTTGATGGCCACCTGCTCGAGGACGGTGCCGCTCACCGAGCCGTCGGCCGAGAAGACCGTGGCGTCGAGGCCGGAGCCGGCATCCGGAGGAATCGGCGCACCGGTGTCGGTGGCGGGCCCTGCATCGTGTCCGGGGGCGAGGCCCGTGTCTGGAGGCACTCCGGCATCGGCCTGTGGAGCCGCTGCGTCGGGGCCTGGGCTCGTCGCGTCGGAGACGGCAGGGGCCGCGTCGGGCGGGGTCGTTCCGCCGCCGTCACAGGCTGCGAGCACGAGCAGAAGACCGGTGGTGAGCGAGAGGATTCGGGACATGGGTTCCTCGGGGAAGTCACTGCTGCTGCAGCTTCGTCCAGGGCAGGAGTTCCTGCCCGCCGTCGGTGGTGACCCGCACCTCGTGCTGGGTCCCCGTGTTGAAGCTGGTGCGCCAGCGCAACACGAGGTCCTCGCCCCGGGCCTCCAGCGAGTCCTCCCAGTTGTGGTGCGTGTTCGCGTAGCGCAGGGCGTCCATGGCATCGACCAGGACGGTGCGGCCGGAGAACGTGAGCGTGAACGAGAGCGGAGCGAACACCGAGCTCTTGCCGACGCCCACGCCCGCCCACTGGCGCACGAGGGTCATGGACACGTCGCCGGCCGCGGCCTTCAGCGTCTCGATGCGGTTCCCGGTGTACTGCGACAGCTCGCTCGCCTCGGAGGTGTACGTGCCGACGACCTTGCCCTGCGCGTCGACGA
>CAZAIE010000052.1:0-9396 GCA_964485035.1 uncultured Myxococcaceae bacterium
GGAGAGCCGGAATCGGCAAAGGAACCGGAAGCCCCGCCCCCGCCGCTGGAGCCGACGCGACCGGCTTCTTGAGGCAGGTGGGCACCACGTTGGTCGAGACGGCGAGCAAGCTCCGGGCCGCCAATCCAGCGGATCCGACCGCCTACCGGGTGCTGCGAGTCGGCCTCTGGCTCCACATGACGGCGCCCCCGCCGGTCGAGAAGGGGAGTCAGACGCGGGTGCCCGCCTTCCCCGCGGAGGCGAGGAGCCGCTTCGACAAGCTCGCTGCGGGGGGCAGCTGGGCTCAGCTCCTTTCGGAGGCCGAGAGCCACCTCGTCTCCAACAGGCTCTGCCTGGACCTCCATCGGTACACCGCGGAGGCTCTGCGGAACCTGGGCGAGGCCTACCGCCCCGCGCGCGAGGCCGTGGTGGCGGAGGTGCGCACGCTGCTCCAGCGTCTGCCGACGCTGTCGACGCTCCAGAGCGCCGACGGAACGCCCCTGGCGGACGCGGCGACCACGGCGTGGCTCTCGAGCGAGGTCCAGGGTGCGTCGGCTGCCGCCGCAGTCATCGCGCCCCCTGTGGCGGCCGCGACCTCCGAGGAAGAGCGCCCCGTGGTGGAGGAGGCCCGGAAGCTGGCTGGGTCCAAGCGCCTGGCCGAAGGGATCGCGCTGCTCCAGGGCCGCGTACTGGCGAACTCCAGCGGACTGGGGCGGTTTCGGATGCGCCTGCAGATCGCTCGTCTCATGCAGGAAGCGGGACAGTCCGCCTGTGCCCAGGCGCTGTTCCAGGCCCTCGAGGCGGAAGGCGATGAATGGAAGTTGGAGCAGTGGGACTCAGCGCTGATGGCAGAGTGCATCGCTGGGGTGATCGCAACTCGCAGTAAGGGTGATGGCCCGGAGGCCAGAGCGCTGCGTCTCGCTCGGCTGGATCCCGTTGCGGCGCTCCAGCTCACCAGATAGACTGCCGCCCCAATCGGCGGCAGAAACCATACACTCAGAGGAGTGCTGCGATGGCCAGTGAAGGCTCGGTTGCACCGAAGGAACGGGTCAACATCGTCTACAAGTCCTCGGTCGGGGACGTGCAGCAGGAAGTCGAGCTGCCGCTGAAGATCCTCATGGTGGGGGACTACACCGGTCGGACCGAGGCACAGCCTCTCGAGGAGCGAAAGCCGGTCAACATCGACAAGGACAACTTCAACGAGGTGATGGCGAGCCAGAAGATCGCCGTCACGCTGGGCGTGCCGAACCGTCTCAGCGGTGAGGGCGACCTGCCGGTGGAGCTGAAGTTCGCCTCGATGGCGGACTTCGGACCGGAAGGGGTGGTCAAGCAGGTGCCCGAGTTGCGCAAGCTGCTCGAACTCCGCGCGGCGCTGACGGCGCTGAAGGGGCCCCTCGGCAACGTCCCGGCCTTCCGCAAGAAGATCCAGGCGCTCATCGAGGACCCCAATGGTCGCGAGCGGTTGATGAAGGAACTGGGAATCGCCACGGACGCCGCAACCTGAGCGAGGGGAGAGCCACTCATGAGCACGGAACAGCAGAAAGACGTCAAGCCCACGACTGAAGGCGGTTCTCTCCTCGAGGAGATTCTTGCGGAGAGCAAGATTGGCCCCGCTGACGAGGGCTACGAGGTCGCCCGGAGGGGGATGAAGGCCTTCCTGGCGGAGATGCTGGCGCCGAAGCACGCGCAGGAGCGCATCGACAAGGCTGCGGTCGACGCCATGATCGCCGCGGTCGACGCCAAGCTGAGCGCCCAGCTCGACGAGATCCTCCACGCGCCGGAGTTCCAGAAGCTCGAGTCGGCGTGGCGCTCGTTGAAGTTCGTGATCGACCGGGTCAACTTCCGCGAGAACGTCCGCGTCGAGATCCTCCCTGTCCAGAAGGACGAACTGCTCACCGACTTCGAGGACTCGCCCGAGGTGCCCAAGTCAGCGCTCTACCGGCTCGTCTACTCGAATGAGTACGGCGTCTTTGGTGGAAAGCCCTACGGCTTGCTCTGCGCGAACTTCGACTTCGGACCTGGACCCCAGGACCTGTCGCTGCTCTCGAAGTGTGCGGCCGTGGCCGCGATGGCCCATGCGCCGTTCATCGCCAACGCCGCTCCCCAGTTCTTCGGGGAGAGCAGTTTCCAGCCGCTGCCTTCGATGAAGGACCTGAAGTCCTTGTTCGAGGGGCCGCAGTACGCCCGTTGGCACTCCTTCCGGGACTCGGAGGACGCCCGCTACGTTGGCCTCTGCATGCCGCGCTTCCTGCTCCGCCTGCCCTACGGGGAGAAGACCGTTCCGGTGAAGGCGTTCAACTACAACGAGAACGTCGTCGGAAAGCACGAGAGGTACCTCTGGGGCTATGCGTCGGCGGCCTTTGCGACGCGAGTGGCGGACTCGTTTGCGAAGTATCGCTGGTGCCCCAACATCATCGGCCCCCAGGCCGGCGGGGCAGTGGAGGAGCTGCCGCTCCACCAGTACGAGGCGATGGGCGAGATCCAGACCAAGGTGCCGACCGAGGTCATGCTCACCGAGCGGCGCGAGTACGAACTCTCCGAGGAGGGCTTCATCGGGCTGGTGTTCCGCAAGGACGCGGACAACGCGTGCTTCTTCTCTGCCAACTCGATCCAGCGGCCCAAGATGTTCGGGAACTCCCCGGAGGGGAAGCAGGCAGAGACGAACTGTCGCCTGGGCGCCCAGTTGCCCTACATCTTCGTGATGACCCGCCTCGCCCACTATCTCAAGGTGCTGCAGCGAGAGCAGATCGGCACGTGGAAGGAACGGGCAGACCTGGAGAGGGAGCTGAACAACTGGATTCGCCAGTACGTGGCGGACATGGAGAGCCCTGCGGAGGGGGTGCGGTCGCGCCGGCCCCTCCGGCAGGCTCAGGTCACAGTGGAAGACGTCGAGGGGCAGCCCGGGTGGTACCGCTGTGGCCTGAAGGTCCGGCCGCACTTCAAGTACATGGGCGCTGCCTTCACGCTGTCGTTGGTGGGCAAGCTCGACAAGGAGTAGGTGGACGTCGGAGTGGACCGGACTTGGGAGGACGACAATGGCTGAACATGTACACCTGTTTCTGAAGGCGAACGGCAAGGACATCAAGGGCGAGAGTTCGCAGAAGGACCTTGGGCGCGAAGACTCTATCGAATGCCTCGAGTACGAGCAGGGGGCGACCACTCCGGTCGAGCCGACGACGGGCCAGGCGTCCGGGCGTCGGCAATACACTCCGCTCAAGATCCGAAAGCGCATCGACGCGTCCTCGCCGCTGCTCTGGGTGGCGATGACGAAGAACGAGAAGATCGAGGGGACCTTCAAGTTCTACCGACCGAACCCGGATGGCGACGGGACGCACGAGCAGTTCTACACGGTCGAGATCAAGGGCGGGTACATCAGCGGCATCCACCAGATGCTCGGCAAGACCATCGTCCCCGGTGTCTCCATCGAGCAGCCCATGGAAGAGGTGGTCTTCGTCTTCCATGAGATCTTCTGGACCTACAATCGCAACGGCGCGCAGCACAAGGACTCCTGGTCCGGCAAGTAGCCGGCAGAGGGGCCAACGCTCAAGGATGGTGACGGATGGAACCGCGTGGCCTCCTCTACCGGATAGCGAGCGGCGCGTCCGACGCGCCGCTCGACTTGCGCGAGTCGGTGCTCGCGCACCTGCGAGTCCTCCTGAATTGCCGGCAAGGCTCTGCGCCCTGTGCGCCCGACTTGGGGATGCCCGACTTCTCCGAGTTGGCGCACGCCTTTCCGGAGGCCGTGCACCAGTTGCAGCGGATGGTGAAGGCCACCATCGAGACCTATGAGCCCCGGCTCCGGAATGTCGTCGTCAGGCAGATTCCGGACGAGTCGGCCCTCCAGGTCCGGCTCGAGATCTCGGCAGTCGCCGTCGACGAGCGGGGCAGGGGCAACCTCACCTTCGCCACGACGCTCGGGCCCGGTGGCCAGTTGAACGTCCGTTGACTCCTCCATGTTCAGCCGTCACTACCACAGCGAGCTGAGTTTTCTCCGGGAGATGGGGCGCGGGTTTGCCGAGGCGCATCCCAACACCGCTGGGATGCTCGGCGAGCGGGGCGGCGACCCCGACGTCGAGCGCCTGTTGGAGGGGTTCGCCTTCCTGGCAGCGCGGATTCGCGAGCGGCTGGACGACGAGGTGCCAGAGCTCGTCCACGAACTTTGCGGCTTGCTGCTCCCCCACTTTCTGCGGACCATCCCGGCCTGCTCGGTGGTCGAGTTCTCGCCCCAGCTCTCTGCGGTGAGGGGGCGCCAGCGGGTCGGCGCCGGGACGGAGCTGAGCACCGCTCCCATCGACCGCACCGCGTGCCGTTTCCGCACGACGCAGGCGTTGGACCTCCTCCCCCTGGCGATTCAGGACGTGGTGCTCGAGGGGCCTCAGTCCACCACGCCGCAGTTGCGGCTGGTGTTCCAGACGACGAAGGCAGGGTTCGACCACGTCTTTTGCGACGAGGGGATCCGGCTCTTCCTCCACGGCGAGTTCGCGGTCGCTATGACTCTGCGGCTCTGGTTCCAGCGCCACTGCCGCCGGGTCCAGGTGCGCCCGGCAGGGGGAAGGGGACCTGGGGTGAGCCTGGACCCGGCAGTCGTGCGCTGCCTGGGCTTTGGAGAACAGGAGGGGATGCTTCCCTGGCCGCGGCTCGCGCCCCCGGGGTTCAGGTTCCTCCAGGAGTACTTCGCGCTCCCCCAGAAGTTCCTGTTCCTCGACCTCCAGCAGCTCTCTGCGGCGAGGGAGGCGGCGGACGAGCGCTTCGAGGTCCTCTTCAGCTTCGACCGGCCGCCGGAACTGCCGGGGCGTCTTGGCCCGGAGAGCATTCGGCTCCACTGTGTGCCGGTCATCAACCTCTTTGCCGGAAGCGCCGAGCCAATTCGAGGCGCAGTGCCGGGAGGGGAGCACCTGCTTCGCCCCGCGGGAGTCTCGGCGGCCCACTCCGAGGTCTACAGCGTCGACGGGGTACAGGGCGTGCGCCGAGGGGCGGGAACCCGGACGACCTACGTTCCCTTCTTCGCGTTCGGCCATGTCCGGGACCAGGGAAGGCAGGCCTTCTTCCGACTGCGCCGCGAGGTGGGCCCAGCGGGGGACGGACTCGACACCTATCTCTCGCTCGGGAGCGCTCGAGATGTCACCCCGTCGCTCGAGGACGAGGTCCTCTCGGTCGAGCTGACCTGCACCAACCGTGCACTCGCGGGCCGTGTCCGCGCGGGCGAGATCTCGGTCCCCACGGCCACGTCGCCTGCACACGTCAGGTTCAAGAACATCCTCCCGACGACGAAGCCCGTCTTGCCCCCGCTGGGCAGCGAGCTGCACTGGCGACTGGTGGGGCACCTGGCCCTCGGACACCGTTCGTTGTTGGACGTCGAGCCGCTGAGGGCATTGCTGTCGGCGTACGACTTCCAGGGCGCGGCCGACCCCCAGGCCCGTTCCTGCAGGGGGCGAATCGACGCGATCCAGTCGGTCGAGGCCCGGCCTGCGCGCCGGCTGCTGGAGGGTGCGGCGCTGCGCGGGACGGGGGTTCGCCTGGAACTGGACGAGGCAGCCTTCGCGAGCAGGGGAGAGGCCACCCTGTTCTGCGACGTCCTCGACGAACTGCTGGCATCCCGGGTCACTCTCAACTCGTTCAGCGAACTCACTGTTCGTCTGCAACCTTCCCGCACGGAGTACGCGTGGGCTCCGAGGAACGGCTCCCAGACACTGCTCTAGCAGGCCGGAGCGAGACACTCCCGCCACTCGGGTTCTATGCCCTGGTGGCGCTCCTGGAGCGGCTTGCGCCCGAGTCCGCCCGGGTGGGCGACTCGAGGACTCCCAGCGAGGAGCGCATCAGGCTCCGCCATGACCCTGCGCTGGCCTTCTCTGCGAGCGATGTGGTGCGGGTCGAGCGCCACTCCGGTTCCGCGGCGGGCGAGGGGGACCACTGGGAGGTCGCGACGGCATTCCTGGGGTTGACCGGAGCGGTGACTCCGCTCCCGGCCTACATCGCCGAGGAGGCTGCGGGAGATGACGCCGAGGCTCTTCGGCTCAGGGCGTTCTTCGACCTCTTCCATCACCGGTTCCTCTCCCTCCTCTACCGAGGGGTTTCGAAGTACCGGCTTGGCTATGAGGCGACTGGTCGGGGGCACGATCCCTGGTCCCAGCGTGCCCTTGCCCTCTCTGGGCTCGACTCCGAGGCTGCGGCCCGTCTGGGGGTTCCGCTGGACCTCCTGCTTCGGTTCACCCCGCTCCTCGCCGACGGTGCGCGGCCAGCCCGGTCCCTCGAACTGGCCCTCGAGGAGGCCCTCGAGCGGGTGCTGGGGCGTCCTGGCCCCAAGGCACGCGTCGAACAGTTCGTGGGTGCATGGGTCAATCTGGTGGCGGACGACCGCTTCGCTTTGGGGCAGCGCAACCAGGTGCTCGGGCGTCATGCGCCGCTCGGAGGGCGCTGCTTCGTCCGCAGCGGTGTCGTGCGAATCCACCTTGCGCCACTCGACGCCGAGGTCCACGCGAGGCTGGTGAACGGAGACCTGCGCAAGCTCGTCGACTCGATCGTCCAGCTCTTTGCGCGGGACCCCATCGACTACGAACTGAACCTCCAACTCGAGCGCGGGCTTCGCCCGGTGGTGTGTCTCGGCGCCGCGACATGTGGGCGTCTCGGGGTCGATGCCTGGCTTGCTTCCGCTGCTTCCCTTTCGTCCTGAACGAGGTTTCCGATGCGTGTCGACCCGAGGTTGCTGGTTCGTCGTCTGACGACGACGAGTTCGCGAGCGCTGGAGAACGCCGTCGTACGGGCCCATGCCAACCACTGCCCCGAGGTGACGGTCGAGCATCTCCTGCTCGCTCTGCTGGAGGCCCCCCGCTCCGACGCTGCGCCCTTGCTGGCTCACTTCGGGAAGGACCTTCAGCCCATCGCCGCACGGCTGGTGAAGTCGCTGGAGGCCCTGCGCACCGAGAAGACCGGGCGCCCCGTCTTCAGCGACGCTGTCTTTGCCTGGCTCGAAGACACCTGGCTCTGGACCTCGGTGGAGCACGGCGCGAGTCGGATCCGCTCGGGGGCCTTGATTGCCCAGTACCTCGACCGCCCTCGCCGCTACTGTGGCGAGCCGATTCCCGACCTCGAGGACGTGCCCAGCGGAGAACTCCGGCAGCGCTTCTCCGAGATCCTTGCGAACGCTCCCGAGTCGGCCGAGTTGGTCGCGGAGGGTCAACCAGTCGCAGGCTCCGAGCCGGGGCGCTCGGAGGACTCGGCGCTCAAGCGCTTCACCCTCTCCTTCACCGAGCGCGCAAAGCGGGGGCAGATCGACCCCGTGTACGGCCGGCACCGGGAGATCCGGCAGATGATCGACATCCTCACCCGGCGTCGGAAGAACAACCCGATCATCATCGGTGAGCCGGGAGTGGGGAAGACGGCCCTGGTCGAAGGCCTGGCGCGCGCCATCCAGGAGGGGGACGTTCCGGAGGGGCTTCGGGGCGTCGAGGTCCTCGGGCTCGACCTTGGTCTGCTCCAGGCCGGGGCGTCGGTTCGCGGGGAGTTCGAGAATCGTCTCAAGGCGGTGATCTCCGAGGTAGGAGCCTCCTCGACGCCGATCGTCCTGTTCATCGACGAGGCGCACACGCTCATTGGTGCCGGAGGAGCTCCTGGAGGCGGCGATGCTGCGAACCTGCTCAAGCCGGCGCTCGCTCGGGGAGAACTCCGCACCATCGCCGCGACCACCTACTGCGAATACAAGAAGTACTTCGAGAAGGACGCCGCGCTGGAGCGCCGTTTCCAGCCGGTCCGAGTCGAGGAGCCGGGGGAGGACGACGCGGTGCTCATGGTTCGTGGGCTGCGTGCGGTCTACGAGAAGGCCCACCAGGTCCGGATTCTGGACGAGGCGGTGCAGGCCGCCGTCCAGCTCTCTCACCGTTATCTCTCGGGGCGTCAGCTCCCCGACAAGGCCATCGACCTGCTCGACACCGCCGCGGCACGGGTGAAGGTGCTGCGCGACAGCCGTCCCGACTGCCTGGCCCTCGCAGAGCAGCGACTCGCGGGGCTGGAGTTCCACCGCGAGGCGCTGGAGCGAGAGAGGGACCAGGCCCCCGCTTCGTCGGTCCAACTGGAGGTGGAGCACCAGGCCGGTGTGGCGAAGGGAGAGGTCGAGGCCCTTCGCGCGCGCTGGCAGCGCGAGAGGGACGCGCTGGCCGCCCTCCAGCGTGCTCGCTCTGTCGCTGCTGGGGAAGCGGCTCCACCCGACGCTGCTTGCGCCGTCAAGTCTGCCGAGCAGGCCCTCGAGGCAGCCCGGGAGGGCGAGACGCTGGTCCCAGAAGTGGTGGATGCAGCAGCGGTCGCGAACGTGGTCGCGAGCTGGACCGGCATCCCCGTGGGCAAGCTCCGCTCGGATCGGCTCTCTGCGGCTCTCCAGCTGGAAACGACCCTGCAACACCGAATCAAGGGCCAGGACGGAGCGCTGCGCTCGGTGAGCGAAGCCGTGCGCATGTCCTTCGCGGGAGTGCGCAATCCCCAGGCGCCCGTCGCGGTCCTGCTCTTCGTCGGACCGAGCGGGGTGGGGAAGACCGAGACCGCCCTCTCGCTCGCCGACACGCTGTTCGGCGGCGAGCGGTTCCTGGTCACCATCAACATGTCCGAGTTCCAGGAGAAGCACAGCGTCTCGCGCCTCATCGGCTCGCCACCGGGGTACGTTGGCTACGGGCAAGGAGGCGTGCTCACCGAGGCGGTTCGGCACCATCCCTACTCGCTGGTCCTGCTGGACGAGTGCGAGAAGGCCGACCTGGAGGTGATGAACCTCTTCTACCAGGTCTTCGACAAGGGGCAGTTGAGCGACGGTGAAGGCCGGGTGATCGACTTCAAGAACACCTTGTTGATCCTGACGAGCAACCTCGCATCCGAACACCTCGCTCGCCTGTACGCACAGGACCCTGCGGCGAAGGCCGAGGACGTCGTCGAGGCCATCCGCCCGACCCTGAGCCGGCACTTCAAGCCCGCTCTGCTGGCCCGGATGAACATCGTTCCCTTCGCGCCCATCGCGGGGGAGGCGATGCGGAGCATCGTGGTCGCAAAGCTGGGGGCGCTGGAGAAACGCCTGAAGGCTGCCCATGGCTTGGAGTTCGTCTACGAGGACTCCACCGTCGAGGAACTGACTCGTCGCTGTACCGCGGGAGAGGAAGGCGCGCGGGCGATCGATCACGTGCTGCGCGGGGGGCTGATGCCTGCTGTCTCCCGGGGCATCCTCGAGCGCATGGCAGTTGGCAACGGTGAACTCCCGAGGTATCTGGCACTCAAGCTGGTAGGTGGTGGATGGGAGCTGGACTTCCGGAACGAGAAGTAGGGAGAAAGGTCTGGCCATGGCCCGGTTCGTCTTGCAGATCGAGAACCTGGAAGCAGGCACGAGCGAGGAGCGGACTTTCGAGGAGTCGCCGGTTCGCCTCGGGCGGCACGCAAGGAATGAAG
>CAZAIE010000052.1:9406-15013 GCA_964485035.1 uncultured Myxococcaceae bacterium
GAATGAAGTGTCGCTGGACTTCGCTTTCGTGTCCCAATGGCACGGCGTCTTCCGCTTTGACGAGGAGCAGTGTTTCTACGTCGACCAGGGCTCGACCAATGGAAGCTTCCTCAACGGCCGCCGGCTGGGGGTCGCCGAGGAGAGACCGATAGGTGCGCAGGACGAGTTGCGGATTGGTGTCGTGCGTCTCCGGGGCCGAGTGGGAGAAGCGGGCAGGGGCATGGCGTCCTCGGCGTCCCGGGGAGCCGTACCTCCGATGCTCGGCGTCCCTCCAGCTGTCCCGGGCATGCCGGTGCGTCGGGAGCCTCCGTCGCGAGTTCAGCCACCTGAGCCGAGGTCCTCGGCGCGGACGTTCTCCAAGACCCCCGTCGTCCCCGTCGTCCCCACCGCTCCACCTGCCCAGAGGGCCGTGGCCATTACCCAGGCCGAGTCCAGGTTCCGGACCCGCATCAAGGAGGTCCTGTCTCCTGAGCTCGTGCCTGCAACCGAACCCGAGTGGGACGAGTTGCTGGTTCGACTCCTGGACTCGGTCGAGCGGTTGGGGGAAATCGTGGTGGCCGACCACGCCGAGGATGAGCAACTGCAGCGAGCGTTGATCGACGGGGGATCAGCGGACTGGCCGGCGACTCAGCGTCTGCTCGGGTTTCTCCTCGACATCCGCGCCCCAGCAAACGGTCCCGTACGCTTGCTGAAGTCGTTGCTGGATGCCGAGGCGGATCAGCCCTAGCAGGCAGTAGCGCTGGTTGCCCCGTCTCGACCCTCGGCAACGGGACGTCCATGCCTCCTCGGGCACGAGGCGCAGGGCCTGTGGTCTTCGAACTACCGCCGCTTCAGCATCCTTCGCACCCGGGTGGCGTGGTCGACGGCCTCCTCCAGCGCCTGTTTGCGCAGCCGGGCGAGCTTGCGTAGCGAGGTCCCGAGCATCTCCATCAGATCCTCGGGGCCGGTGGCGACCTCGAGCGCGAGGCAGTGCGGCGCGTCGAGCAGGGTGGGCTCGCCCGCGAGGTCGAAGTCGAGCGGGTAGAGGATGCAGGCCAGCGGCTTCGCGGCGGCGGGGAGGCTGCAGCCGCGCCCGGGCTCGAGGAACACGCAGGCGCCCTTCCTTGCCTTCAGCGCCCAGCGCACGTTGCCCTCGAAGACCCCGCGGTAGAGCGGGCGCACCGTCTCGTAGGCCAGGCGCTCCGCCGGGTCGAGGTCCTCGCGCTCGACGAACCGGTGTCGGGGCAACCCCGTCGCCTCCTCGATGCGCTCGATGTCCGCGAGCAGCAGCGTGGCCAGCTTCTCGCCAGGAGCGGTCTGGCAGCAGACCTTCCCGTTCTCGCGCAGGCAGGCGGCGCAGATGTGCTCGGAGCGTTCTCTGTTCACTTTTCCCTCACGGCGCGCAGCTTACGCGCTTTGCCCGTTCTCCGCGGCGCGCGGGCTGGGGCAAGATCCTCGGGTCGGTTCGTCCACGCTGGGGGGGGAAATCATGAAGGCCGCGAATCGCTACCGTCTGGACATGCGGGATCTGAGGTTCGTCCTCTTCGAGCAGTTCAAGCTCGGTGAGCTGCTGGCCAAGGCGCCGTACGAGGCCTGGGGCGAGGAGGAGGTCGAGGGAGTGGTGCGCGAGTCCGCGCGCTTCGCCCAGGAGGTCCTGGGGCCGCTCAACGCGGTCGGCGACCGGCAGGGCTGCCACCTCCGCGACGGCCGCGTCACCGCGCCGCCGGGCTTCAAGCAGGCGTGGGACCAAGTCTACGAGCTCGGCTTCAAGACCCTCGACGTGCCGGTCGATCATGGTGGGCAGGGCGCGCCCAAGGCGCTCCAGGTGGTGGTCGAGGAGCTGCTCGCGGGCGCCAACAGCGCGTTCGCCATGTACCCCGCACTCACCGCGGGCGCGGTGGAGACCATCGCCGCGTTCGGGACGCCGGAGCAGCACCAGCGCTTCCTCGAGCCGATGCACACCGGGCGCTGGGCGGGGACCACCACGACCGGATGATGGCGCTCGGGGGCCAGGACGAGGAGCGGGCGGCGTACCACCGCGGGCAGGTCGAGCTGCTCACGCCGCTGGTCAAGGCCTACGGCTCGGACCAGGCCTTCCAGATCTGCGTGACCGCCATCCAGGTCCTCGGCGGGGCTGGCTACACCTGCGACCACCCCATCGAGCAGTACCTGCGCGACGCCAAGGTCTTCTCCATCTACGAGGGCACGAACCACATCCAGGCGATGGACCTCGTGGGGCGCAAGCTGGGGCTGGCGGGCGGGGCGCACCTCATGGCGTACGTTGGCGACGTCGCCGCCTTCGTCGAGAAGCACCACGATCACCCGCAGCTGGGGTCGGCGGTCCAGGTCCTGGGCGCGGCGCAGGAGTCGCTGGTGGCCTGCGCGATGGGGTTCATGGGCTGGTCGCAGGAAGAGGCGAAGCTCGAGCTCATCCCGGCGAACGCCAACCGCTTCCTGGAGATGATGTCCGAGACCACTCTCGGCTGGATGCTCCTGGATCAGGCGGTGGTGGCGCTCGAGGCCTCGTCCCGGCTCTCCGGGGACCACCCGGATCGCTCCTTCTACGAGGGCAAGCAGTGGGCGGCGCTCCACTTTGCGCGCAACGTCCTGGCCACGGTTCCCAGCAGGGCCCAGCTCATCGCGGGCGAGGATCGCAGCGCGCTGGACATCCCTTCCGACGCGTTCGCTTCGAGGTAGCGGGCGCTTCGCCGCGCATCCCGACCGGGGGACCCACGTCCCTCGTCGGGTGGCCCTGTCCCGATGGCTGCACAGTCGGCTGGGATCGGCTACAACGCGGCGCATGAAAAACCTCACCGAAGCCAGTGCCATCGCGTTGTGCGGCGCCATCCGCCGCCGGGAAGTCTCCTCACTCGAGGTCGTCCAGGCGCATCTGGACAAGATCCGCGCGCTGAACGCGCCCCTGAACGCCATCGTGACCCTCGACGAGGAGGGCGCCCTCGCGCGTGCGAAGGAGGCCGACGCCGCGCTCGCCAAGGGTGAGGTCTGGGGCCCCCTCCACGGCCTGCCGATGACGCTCAAGGATGGCCACGAGACCGCCGGGATGCGCACCACCGCGGGCCACCCGCCGCTCGCGCAGCACATCCCCGAGAACGACGGGACCATCGCCAGCCGGGTCAAGGGCGCGGGCGCCATCGTGCTGGGCAAGACCAACGTCTCGCCGCTGCTCATGGACATCCAGGCAGACAACCCCATCTTCGGACGCACCAACAACCCCTGGGACCTCTCGCGCACCTCGGGCGGCTCGAGCGGCGGGGCGGCAGCGGCGCTCGCGGCCCGGCTCACGCCCTTGGAGATCGGCAGCGACTTCGCCGGCTCCATCCGCATCCCTGCGCACTTCTGCGGCGTCTGGGGCCTCAAGCCCACCGAGCAGCGCGTCCCCATGGCCGGGCACATCCCCACGCCCATCACCGCGGCGCGGACCCCGTCGCTCTGGTCCAGCGGGCCGCTCGCGCGCAACGCCGAGGACCTCGCGCTGGCGATGCAGGTCATCTCCGGGGCCGACGCCGCCCACCCCGAGGTGCCGCCGGTGCCGGCCCCCGAGGCCACGACCGTCGATCCGTCGGTGCTCAAGCTCGCGCTGGCGCACACCTTCCCGGGCGTGCCGGTCTCGCGCAGCACCCGCGCCGCCCTCCAGCGCGTCGCCGACGCGATGACCACCGCCGGGGCGAAGGTCCAGGAGGCGCTGCCGGACCTGAGCTGGGAGGAGCAGGCCAAGGTCCGTGTGAAGCTGGCCAAGGCGCTCGACCCCGCGCAGCCCACGATGATCTCCGCGAAGGACTACTTCGAGTCGCTGGACCGGCGCGCGGCCATCGTCTCGGCCTGGGAGCGCTGGTTCGCGGACTACGACGCGCTGCTCTGCCCGGTGGCGATGATCCCCGCGTTCCGCCACTGCCCCACCAACACGCCCCTCGACGTGGACTCCGAGGCGACCTCCTACTGGAAGATCGCCGGGCACTGTGCGCCCTTCAACCTCACCGGCCACCCGGTGGTGGTGGTCCCGGTCATGCGCGACCCCGAAGGCCTGCCCATCGGCATCCAGGTGGTGGGGCGCCGCTGGAGCGAGACCCGGCTGCTCGCGGTCGCGACCGCCGTCAGTCATCTCGTGGGACCCCTCGGCCTGCCTCCGGTGTGTGCGTGAGTTCCCGCCCGCGGCCACGGCCGCCGGCGGAAAAATGCGCGGGCCCTGCAGACGATCGTTGACAGGCCAGGGCCGACGTCCATAGTATCCGCGCGTTTTTCGGCGCCATCGCCAAGTGGTAAGGCAAGGGTCTGCAAAACCCTCATCCCCGGTTCAAGTCCGGGTGGCGCCTCTAGCACGAAAGCCCCTGGGAAACCGGGGGCTTTTCGTGTTTGTGGGGTCTGGTTTTCGAGGGTGGCGGGCGCAGGGCCATTCCAACTCTATTCCAACCGACTGGGTCTTGCGGCCGGGGAACGGGGCTCGGAAGATGCCTCATGGCCTGGATCGGAAAGTGGAGCGGCGGACGCATCTGGCGCGCGAAGGACGGCGGGCGGACCTACTTCATCTGCCGGCGCATCAACGGGAAGCTCTACGAGCGTTCCACGCACTGCTCACACGAGAAGGAGGCCGAGGAGCACCTCAGGCGCTTCGAGGCTGACCCGGAGGGCTACGACCCCGCATCGGTGGTGGGCAAGCCCCTGGCGCTGGACGCGGCGCTCCTCGAGGCCTTCCTGGCCTGGTCGAAGAACGAGCGCCACAACTCCGACGACTGGGTCCGCAAGCAGGGCCGCTACCTGGTCTGGTGGCGCGAGCAGCTGGGCTCGCTGGACCTGCGGCGCCTCACGCTCCGGGACCACGTCGCGCCAGCCCTCGACGGCACGCCGGCCCGGAAGCACAAGATCGAGGTCCTGAAGGCGCTCTTCGGGTGGCTCAGGACCGAACGGCACGCCCTCAAGGCCAGCGAGGACCCGACCTATGGGACCCTCGCAGTTCCGCAGGGGCGCCCGGAGCAGTGGCGCCACTCCAAGGTCATCCCTCGCGAGGATCACGAGAAGGTACTTGCGAGCATCGCCCCGGTTCACCGTGACCGGCTCATGGTGTTGGCGGGCACGGGGTGGCACGTCACCGAGCTCCTGCGGTTCGCCGCGGCGGGGATGGTGGCTCCGCTGCCCTCGACGGCCTCACGCGAGCACGGGGCCTTTGCGGTCCTCGTCTGCCCCCGGCGCAAGTCCGGGGAGATGCAGCGGACGGCGGTGTCGGAGGAAGTGGCGGAGGCGGCGGCCCGGGTTCGCAAGCACGGGTCGTTCAGCCTGCCCAAGTTCGAGGAGGCGGTTCGGAGCGCCTGCCAGGTGGCGGAGGTCGCCCCCTTCTCCCCGGGGCGCTACAGGCACAGCGTGGCAACCTGGGCGGTCGAGGCAGGGGCAGACCCTGCGGCGGTGTCGGCGTTCCTGGGGCACAAGAGCCCGGCCACCACGAAGCGCTTCTACGCCACCCTCGCGGTGGTGCCGAAGGTCCCGACGCTGGCGTGAGCCCCCATCCGTCAGCAAAGGTCCACACGACGGGGAAGCGTTGGGGAAGCGTTGGGGAAGCATCCGGGAAGCAGCGGGTGTTTCCTCGGGGGCGGCGTGGACCTTGGGGGCTCTTAGCAG
>CAZAIE010000053.1:0-14955 GCA_964485035.1 uncultured Myxococcaceae bacterium
GGCTTTCCGTGCTAGAGCGTCTGCCGTGCCCCGCATCCCCATCGAGCTCATCGGCAGCCCCTCGCATCTCCCGAAGGCCAACAAGGGCCGCGTCGCCGTGCTCGACGTGGCCTTCGCGTCCGGCGACAAGTACGACCTCGTCACCGACCCCTTCATCACCGCCCTCGGTGACCGGCTCGCGCTCTGGTGCGACCACCACGAGCACCCGGTGGGCTGGTCGAAGTACCGCAGCGACCCACGCTTCGTGCTGGTGCCCAACCGCGAGGCGCACGCCTGTCCCGAGCTGGTGACGCCCGAGGTCGCGGACCGGGCCGGGGACGTCGGGATGCTCCTCGTGCACGGCGACTTCGACGGCCTGCTCACTGGCGTGAAGCTGCTCCGCAAGGGCCAGGCGCCCTACCCCGAGGCCGACGAGGACGCGCGGGCCATCGACTCTCCCGGCCGCGGCCACGTCCTGACCGCGCGCGGCAAGCGCCTGGCGTACGCCGTGGACGAGGCGGTCGCGAACTTCACCGCCGGCCAGCGCCGGGACTTCCTCACCGGGATCATCTGGTCGCTGGTCGAGCAGCACGAGCCCTCCGAGCTCGCGGCCCTCATCGACCACTCCGCCGAGGCGGCGCTCGAGGCCCAGGACCACGCGGTGAAGCTGGCCGAGGAGCACGGCCGCGAAGAGGTCCCCGGGGTCTACGTCATCCGCCTGCAGGCACGCCGCGAAGGCCGCCAGCGCAAGGGGATGCTGCGCTACGCCGAGGAGCGTGCGCCGGTCGGCGTGGTCGTCGAGTCCGACGGGAAGAACGTCTGGCTCACCGCCGCGACCTTCGACGAGAAGATCGACCTGGGGACCATCGAGCTGCTGGACGGCGGACGCAGCGACTACCGCTACGCGGAGCTGCGCGCGCCCGGCATCGACCCCGTACTCCGCGCCCTGGGTCGCGCCGTCTCCGACCGCTAGGAAATCACCTCGGGCGGAGCTGCTTGGGCAGGCTGATGATCAGGCCCTCGCGAGAGAAGAGGAACCGGTCCTCGGTCTCGTCGGGCCTCCACGCCCGCGCGCCCTGAGGGACCGTCGAGCAGACCTTCTCCGGCCCGGAGATCTTCGCCCAGAGTCCCGCGTCCGCAGGGGCGAGGCGCCACGCCTCGATCGTGGGCGGGTCCTCCTTCTCCAGGACGATCTCGGGGACGTCCGCGGCGAAGCACACGCGGTGGATCTTCTCTTCGGGGGCCGTCGTCGCCCGGTCGGTCGGCAGGTCGAGTTCCCTCCAGGAGAGGCCGTCCCGGCTGCGCAGCACCATGGGGTAGGTGCCCTCGATCTGCCACTCGGAGGTCGCCCAGAGCGTCCCGTCCGGCGAGGTGGCGACGACGCGCACGTGGCCGTTCACCGGCGCGCCCCAGGTCCACTTCCCCTTCTTGGAGACCATCACCGGGACGGCCGAATTGGATGAGCTGCACAGGTAGTTCGGGACCTGGACGAAGAGGAGCAGCCCACCGTCCTTCAGCTCGTGCGTCGCCGAGACCTCGAGGGTGCCGGGAGTGGTCCACCGCTCGCGGTCGCACCACTCGCCCAGGGTCTTCTGCCGCAGGAAGCGCAGCAGGTTCGCGGGAGCCGGACGCGCCTTCCTGGCCAGCTCCTGGCTCGGAGGAGACGGGGGCTCCGCGGGAGCATCGGCTGGCGCGGGTTCGGCAGCGAGGGACAGCAGCAACAACGCGAGGACGGACAAGTTCAGCCTCCCTGGTCTGCCTTTTCCTGCTCCTGCGCGATCGCCCGCACCCGCTCGGGATCCCACTCGGGTCCGCGGCCTGCTCCCGGACAGAACGAGGCGACTCGCTCCTGGAAGGCCCCGGGAGCCAGGTGCTCGGGCCAGAACGGCCAGGTGCGGCACTGCAGCGGCCGCGCCGCATACGCCCGGCAGCGCCCGCTCTCGAGGAGCACGCAGCCGTCGTTGGCCTCCTGCAGCAGGGTCTTGCCCCCGACCACCCGACCCCAACGCGCGACGAAGGCCTCGACCGTGAGCCCGAAGTGCGCTGCGAGCCGGCGCTGGTCGTCCGCAGTGAGCGCGACGTAGGCACCGGGGACGCGGTTCAGACAGCAGGCCCCGCAGCCCTGGCACTCGAAGCGGAGGCCGGCAGCGGCATCGCCCACGGTCACTCCGAGAGCATCCCCGCGGCCCCGAGCAGCTCTTCCTCGGCCTTGGCCATGCGACGCGCCTGGGCGGGCTTCACGTGATCGTGCCCGGTCAGGTGGAGCAGGCCGTGGGCGAGGTAGCGCGCCAGCTCCTCGCGGAGCGGCCTCTTTTCCTCGCGGGCGCGGCGGCGCGCGGTGTCCAGCGAGATCACCACGTCGCCCAGCGCCTTGGGGCGGCCCGGAAGCCTCGGCCCCTTCGCCGCCGGGAACGAGAGCACGTCGGTGGGCTGGTCCTTCTCGCGCCACTCCTTGTTGATGGCCCTGATCCGCCGATCGGTCGTGATGACCAGCGAGACCTCCGCGTCCGGCTCGCCGAGCGCCTCGAGGAAATTCGCCGCGAGGGGGCGCAGGCCACGGGTCGCGGTGGCGCCGTCCCGGTGCTCGCTGCGGAAGAGGATGCTGGGAGGCATGGCGGCTCCGGGGAGAAGAAGACGGCGCAGCACGGAGGTCCGCGCTGCGCCGCCGGTGACACTCAGGGGTTGACGATGAACTTCTTCTCGCCGCGCTCGAAGAAGCCGACGATCTGGCGGGCCGCCGCGAGGCCGGCGTTGACGTTGGCCTCCTCGGTCTGGGCGCCCATCTTCTTCGCGGTCCAGAACACGCGGTCGGCGAACTTCGCCTTCATCGCCTCGGCGGTGGGGGCGCTGGGCTCGACGTCGCTGACGTACTTGAGGTCGGCCCGCTTCTCCAGCGCCTCGAGCATCCCCGCCTCGTCGATGACCTCGGCGCGCGCGGTGTTCACGAGGCAAGCGCCCTTGGGCATGAGGTTCAGCAGCTGGAAGCCGATGGACTTCTTGGTCTGCGCGTTGGCCGGGATGTGCAGCGAGAGGTACTCGGACTTCGAGTACAGGTCCTCGACCGAGGTGGCGGGCTCGGCGCCGGCTTCCTTGATCTGCTCGGGCTTGAGGAAGGGGTCGAAGGCCAGGACGGTCATCCCGAAGCCCTTGGCGATGGTCGCGACCATGCGGCCGACGGCGCCCAGGCCGTGGATGCCGATGCGCTTGCCGCGCAGCTCGAACCCGGACTTCCCGGAGAACTTGCCGCGGGCGATGTAGAGCATGAGGCCGAAGGCCAGCTCGGCGACGGCGTTGGAGTTCTGGCCGGGGGTGTTCATCGCGGCCACGCCCTTGGCCTTGGCAGCGGCGCAGTCGATGTTGTCGTACCCGGCGCCGGCGCGGACCACGAGCTTGAGGTTCTTCGCCGCGGCGAGGACCTCCTGATCAACCACGTCGCTGCGGATGATCATCGCGTCCACGTCGGCGACCGCGGTGAGCAGCTGCGACTTCTCCTTGTAGTTCTCGAGCAGCACGGCCTCGTAGCCAGCCTGCTTGATGATCGCGACCACCTCGTCGCGGGCGGTCTTGGCGAAGGCCTTCTCGGTGGCCAGGAGCACTTTCTTGGACATGTCGGACCTCGGAGCTGCGCGTCAGCGCAGGAAAGAGTGGAAAGAAACCCCCGGCGCACAGCAATAGCCCATGCCTCCGGGGGACTCAATGTCGTCACGCCTTCGGCCTCACGGTGACTCCAACAGCCTCCGGCCTCACGGCCTCACCGCATACTGCCGCGGTTCGGCACTGCGGCCTTCGGCCTTCGGCGGTCAGCGGGCGAGTTCGCGCTCGACCATGCGCCCCAGGCGACACATCCCTTCGCGGATCTGGTCGGGCGTGACCAGGCTGAAGCTCGCACGCATGCAGTTGCGGCAACCGCCCACGGTGGAGAACGCCCCCCCGGGCACGGCGATGACCAGCTCCTGCCGCGTGTCGGCGTCGATCATCCGCTTCGCGTCGCAGCGCTCGGGGAGCTGGAACCAGATGAACATGCCCTCGTTGGGCACGTTGAAGCGCACGTCCTTGGGCAGGGACTCGCGCGCCGCCGAGACCATCACGTCGCGGTTCGAACGGTAGAACTGGCAGTTCTTGCGGATCTCCGCGCGGAACCCGTCGTAGCCCACGGTGCGCATGAACTTGTCCAGCAGCGCCTGCGCCAGCGCGCTCGTGTGCAGGTTGCACGACTGCTTGAAGAGCTCGAACTGCCGCACGATCTCCGCGGGCCCGGTCACGTAGCCCACGCGCAACCCAGGCGTGAAGATCTTGGAGAACGAGTCCAGGCGCACCACGCGGTGCGGCGCCAGCGATTGGAGCGTGGGCGGCGGCTCCGAGCCGTCCAGCCGCACGAGCTGGTACGGGTCGTCCTCCAGCACCAGGACGTCGTGCTCCTCGGCGATGCGCACCAGCTCCTTGCGGCGCTCCACCGACAGGGCGACGCCGCCGGGGTTGTGGCCGTTGGGCACGCAATAGATGAACTTCGGCATCCGCTCCCCGCTCGCCCGCCGCCCGGCCAGCAGCTTCGCGAGCGCCTCGGTGTCCAGGCCCTGGGCGTCCAGCGGCACCGAGAGGGTGTTCTTGCAGAACGAGGCGAACGCGCCGAGGGCGCCCGGATAGTCGGGCTCGGAGACGACGACCGTGTCGTCCTCGTTCAGGAACAGGTACGGCATGATGAACAGGCCTTCCTGCGACCCGTTCAGCACCTGGAGCTGGTTGGACTCGAGCGCCACGCCGTCCTTGCGCCGGTGCCAGTCGAGAAGGGTCTGCTTCAGCTCCGGCTGGCCGTCGGTGGGGCCGTACTGGGACGCGCCAATCAGCTCCTTGCCCTCGAGGACGATCTTCGCGCCCTGCTTGAAGCCCACCTCGACCCGCGCGAAGACGAAGGTCTCGGGGTTGGGGTAGCCCCCGCCCAGCGAGATCATCCCCGGCAGCTTCATCAGCGGGACCAGCTCGCGGATGGGCGACGGGGCCTTGCCCTGGGCGCGGCGGGCGAGTCGTTCGACCATGGTCTTCATCGGTGCCTCCGGTGTTCGGCGGGAGAGCGGAGCCTAGCCAACCGCAGGCACCGCTGGCGAGCGGTTCGCGGTGGCGCCGCCCGGGGGCCCTGCCATAGGATGCCGGCCTCCGGGGAGCGCCCATGCGGATCATGAAGGAAGGCAGCCGGCGGACCATCTACACGGACTCGATGGAGATCTTCCATCGCGCCGCCGACCTCATCGGCCTCGACCACCGGGTGCGCCTGGAGATCGAAGAGCCGGACTACGAGCACATCTTCTACGTCACCGCGAAGCTGAAGGACCGCCTGGTGCCGCTGCCGGAGTCCGAGGCGCCCAAGTTCGCGGACCTCCGGGAGTCGGTGCTGCGCGACCCGCACGCCCTCGAGCGCCTCGCCGACGGCGCGATGCTGCTCAAGGGGCGGGCGCTGTTGGGCTCGGACGTCACCATCCGGCAGGGCGTCATCCGGCTGCGCGGGGGCCTCCTCTACCGGCTGCAGCCCGGTCAGCCCAAGCGCTTCAAGGCGTATCGGGTGCAGCACAACGCGGCGCGCGGTCCGTACAAGGGGGGAGTCCGGTACCACAAGGACGTCTCCCTCGACCTCTTCAAGTGCCTGGCCGCGCAGATGACCTGGAAGTCGGCCATCGCCGACGTCCCCTTCGGCGGCGCCAAGGGCGGCATCAAGATCGACCCGTTCGCCTACGGCCGCGAGGAGCTGGAGCAGGTCAGCCTGCGCTACATGTGGAAGCTCAAGCGCCTGGTCGGCCCGCATGTGGACATCCCCGCGCCCGAGGTGGGAACGAGCCCGGAGACGATGGCCTACTTCCTGCGCGAGTACTCCGACGGCGAGCGGGAGCGCCACCGGCTGCGCGGTGCGGTGACCGGCAAGGACATCCGCATCGGCGGCTCCGAGGGCAGGCTCAAGGCCACGGGCCAGGGGCTGGCGTACATCATCGAGGAGTGGGCGCGGGACCGCGGCGAGTCGCTGCGCGGGAAGACCTTCCTGCTCCAGGGCTTCGGCAAGCTCGGTTCTGCGGTCGCGGAGCTGCTCACGCAGATGGGCTGCCGCCCCATCGCCATCAACGACGTCGACGGGACCATCTTCAACCCCAACGGCATCGACATCGACCTGCTCACCCGGTACGTCTACGAGAACCCCGCGAACCTGCGGCGCAGCGTGGCCGGGTTCCCCGAGGCGCAGGCCATCTCCAAGAAGGACTTCTGGGACATCAAGGCCGACATCCTCATCCCCGCCGCGCTGAGCTGGGAGATCGTCCCCGAGGTCGCGGAGCGCCTGAAGGTGCAGCTCGTCGCCGAGGGCGCGAGCGCCCCCACCACGGCCGAGGCCGACGACGTCCTGCGCGCCCGCAAGATCGAACTCATCCCGGACATCATCGGGAACTCGGGCGGGGTCATCGTCAGCTACTACGAGTGGCTGCAGAACGAGCGCATGGAGCACTGGCCGGAGGCCGAGGTGCGTACGCGGCTGGAGCGGGCCATCAAGTCCAACTTCCGGGTCATCCGGGATATCGCCCGGAACGCCCCGACCCGCACCGACTTCCACGACTCCCGCCGGTTCTGCATCGGCAAGGAGGTCGACATGCGCTTGGCCGCGATGGTGCTGGCTCTCAAGCGCATCGAAGCCCACTACATGCTCGAGGGCTTCTCCCACAACTAGCGTCCACGGTCCGGGGCTCCAGGGAACCTGGAGCCCGCCGCCCGACGCTCAGTGCAGCACCCGCTCCACCATGGGCAACCGCTCTCCCACCGGGGTGGCGAGGCCCATCTCCTTCTCGTCCACCTCGACGAAGCGCAGCCCCATCCCGCGAAGCTGGTTTTCGCAGGGGCCGTCGCCGCCGTAGGACAGGAAGCACTGGTAGCGGACGTCGGCCACCATGGTGATCTCGGTGTGGCCGTCTGACGACACGAAGGTCACCTTCACCCTGGACCCGAGTCGGTACGGCTCCCGGGTCTCGATGAACATGCCGCCGTCGGAGATGTTGCGCGCGATGCCTCGGGTGACGCCCTCCTCACCTGCAAGGTAGACGGGAAATGCCTTGTCGAATCGGATAGATGACCTTCGCTCTTTCACGGACCACCTCCCTGGCTCGCCTTCGAGACTAGCCGGTAGGCAGATGTAGTCAAAAAAACTACTACCCTTTGTCGCGACGATGCTCTCGACGCTTGGAGTGCAAATTTCCGACCCCTGGCCCGTCGGAATCTGCGTTAGAAACCCAGGCCACCGCGAGAGGGAGGCTTCGATGCTGCGACGGACGTGGATGATGGTCGGGCTGGTTCTGGCGCTGATCGTTCCGGCGACCAGCCGGTCCGAGGCGCCGCGGGCGTTCGTGAACCTGCGGGACAAGGCGCAGCCCCTCGAGAGCCTCGCGGCGTTCCTCGGTCGGTACGTGGGCGCGTGCAGCGACCTTCTGGAGAAGGTCGAGTGCGAGAACAAGGCGAAGAAGGCCCGGGCCGAGCTCACCAACAAGCTCTTCTACGTCATCCTCGACGAGAGCTCCTCGCGGATGCTCAAGGCGGGCGCGTACAACCCCAACACCCGTGAGTTCACCTTCGAGCTGACGCCGTTCTTCGAGTCCGCGGGCCTGGGCCTCACCGACGGCGCGCCCAAGGGCCAGGACGCGAACGGGAACCCGCGCATCCAGATCGTCCCGGTGGTCGCCAAGCTCCCGTACGAGGCGATGCCGATGGACTACGAGCGGCTCATCCGCACCCAGAACCTGAAGGTGCACCTCATCTTCAAGCCGCTGGGGCTGTGGTCCATGCAGGGCAAGGGCGGCAAGCTCGAGGGCGTGCGCTCGAAGTTCCTCGCCGTGCGGCTGACCAACGCGCGCAGCGGGGAGGACGTGGCCCTGCGCGTCAGCGAGTAGCGAGGCTCTGCTTCGACGTGCGCGCGTGCGCACTGGCAGAGAACGAACGAAACGGGACGGAGCTGCCGGCCTCCGTGCCGGGTCGGTCGGTCGGTCGTGCGTACAGAAGACGCACGAAGCGAGACCGAGCGGCCTCCGTGCCGGGTCGGACGCGGCTCAGCCCAGCCAGAGGAAGTACAGGTCGGGCGCCGAGTTCCAGCCCGGCGCAGGGAGATAGACCAGCCCCTTGAGTGCAGGGACATAGCGGAAGCGGTTCCAGACTCCCGTGCCGGGCTTCGGGGCCGGATTCTGGCTGCCCGCGCCGAGGGGAAGGATGGCCACGTCCCAGGTCGTGCCCGCGCTGGCCTTCTGGGACACGGAGGGGAAGCCAATGTCTGCACCCCGATCTCAGATGCTCGTACTCGGGGTTCTCGCCCTCTTGCTGACAGGAGTTTCAGCATGCAGTTGCTCAACTCGGGAGCCTGGCGTCGCTGACGGGGGTCCTTGGCATCCGGACTCTGCACAGGATGCAAGCCGCCCCGTCGATGCTGCGGCCCTCGACGCCGATGGGGACGCGGGTACGCCCGATGGACGTGAGACTGGTCCAACGGACCCGTACCCCCCCGGCCTCTGTCCCGAGACTCCGATTCCGAGCGGCGTCCCCGTCGGGTGGCAGCGATACGACGGCTTTTCCTGCACGTGTCCGCTCTACATCCCCACGGAGATGGCTGAGCCAGTGGAGGCAATTCAATGGGAGCCTTGTTCGGAGCCCGTCCCGGAGCGCTACCAGTGCCGGAAGATGGTCACCCAGGACCACTCGGGAATTCCGTTCTTGACGACCGTCTATCCGCAGTTCTACCGGGCACGACACGGAAAGGGGGTGCTCCAATTCGGTCGAGTGCGAAACGACCCCGACCTCCGCTATCGCCTGGTCGCAGAGCTGGATGGCCCTGTTCGGGTCGCATTCCTGCAAGCCACCAAGCGCAATAGCGTCTGCGAGTTGCTCGACACCTCGCTGACGGACTCGCACTACGTTTTCTACGTCACAGAGATGAAGCTCCACCCGAGCGGAATCATCAGTGGCCGCATCGGGGCGAAGCATCCTGACTCGCGCTTCGTTCGGACCGGCATGGACGCCTCGGAATACATCTGGTGGGCGACACCGCATTGGTTGGTCACGATCGGCCGCGATGTAACCGCGGAGTCTTGGGATGGCCTGACTCGTCTGCGTATCTCTGATCTCCCTGGCTCGACCAGGCAGGTCTACGGGGCGCCCTCGGGGCTGCTCGCCGAGCACGGCGACCACGGTGGCATCGCGGTCTGGACCACCAGCCTTGGAGCGGCTCCGTTCCTGCCCCGGTCTTCCGATCCGCCCCAGAGTCGAGTCGGCAACTTCGTGACGGATGGGACGGAGATGGCGTGGCTGTCCCGGGTCCAGGGCCCAGATGGCGAGGACGATCTCAGCACCATGGAACTCTGGACTGCCCCCTTCACCACCGACCCGAAGGAGTTGGAGTCCACCGCCCGGCGAGTGGTCGCCTTCCCGTACGGCATCGATGTCTTCCCCCTTGCCCTCGGCTGTGGCTATGTCGCGGGGGTCAACCACAATCACGCGCAGCCCGTGGGACCCAACGTCGTCGTCGTCCGGCTCCGCGACGGCGCCGAGTTCGCCATCGGCGGGAAGTCGATTGCCGCTGATGGGTGGGAGATCAACCGAACCCTCGGCATCAACTGCAGCTCCGAAGGAAGAGATCCCGAAGTCATTGTGACGCTCGCGGTTCAGGGCGCGATTGCTCGCTTCCCCATCGCGCCCTTGGAGACTTCTCCGGATGGCGGGCGATAGGCGGGAGTCCCCGCCGCCCCTACCGCGGCACCTTGACGGCGATGTAGCTCGAGGCGTTCTCGCGCTGCAGCCGCAGGAGCGCGAGGTCTCCCGGCTTCAGCGTCGCCAGCGTCTCCTGGTAGTCCTGCAGCGTGCGGATGGGCCGGCGCTGCAGCTCCACCAGCACGTCGCCGGGCCTGGCCCCTGCCCTCGCGGCGGCGCCGTCGGGCTTCACGCTCGCCACCTGCACCCCGAACTCGATGCCGAGCCTCGCCGCGCGCTGGGCGTTGAGCGGGACCACGGTGATGCCCAGCTTGTCGCTCGTGGCCGACGCCTCGGCCGGCGGCTCCTCGGCGCCCCCGTCGTCGTCCTCGGGACGCAGGCCGATCTTCACGTCGAGCGTGCGGGCCTTGCCGTCCCGGAGCAGCGCGAGCTGGACCACCGTCCCCGGCGGGAGGAAGGCGATCTCGCGAGAGAGCTGGTTGTAGGTGTCGATGCTCTTGCCGTTCAGGCCCACGACCACATCGCCTGCCTTGAGACCTGAGACCTCGGCCGGGCTCTTGCGGACCACGTCGGCCACCAGCGCGCCCCGGGCCCGGTCGATCTTCAGGGTCTTGGCGAGCTCGGGGGTGACGTCCTGGATGCTGACCCCGAGCCAGCCGCGGACGATGCGCCCCTTGGTGAGCAGCTGGGGCAGCAGGACCTTGAGCATGTTCACCGGGACCGCGAAGCCGATGCCTTGGCCCACGATGGCGGTGTTCACGCCCACCACCTCGCCGCGGGTGTTGAAGAGCGGGCCGCCCGAGTTGCCGGGGTTGATGGCCGCGTCGGTCTGGATGAAGTCGTCGTAGGGCCCGGCGCCGATGACCCGCTCCTTCGCCGAGACGATGCCCAGGCTCACCGAGTGGTCCAGGCCGAAGGGGTTGCCGGCGGCGAGCACGAAGTCGCCGACCTCGAGCTTGTCGGAGTCGCCCAGGAAGACGAAGGGCAGGTCCTTCACCTCCCCGCCCCCGGGTACGCGGAGCTTGAGCAGCGCGATGTCGGTCTTGGCGTCGCGCCCGACGACCTCCGCCTCGAACTCGCGGCCGTCCACGAGGCGGACCTTGATCTCGCTGGCGCCCTCCACCACGTGGTTGTTGGTGATGGCGTAGCCCTTGGGGTTGATGAGGAAGCCCGACCCCAGGCTCTGCCGCCGGGACTCCTCGCCCTGGCCCTCGCCGAAGCGACGGAAGAACTCCTCGAAGGGGTCGTTCCCGCCGGGGCTGCGCCGCACGATCCGCTGACGCACCACCGAGGTCGTGTAGATGTTCACCACTCCGGGCTTGAGCGCCTTCACCAGCGGCGCCAGCGACTGCATCGGGACGACTCCAGCCGGCAACGGGTCGGCCGCGGTGTGGTCGCGCCAGAGGTCGCTGGGCGTGACGCTGGCGGGAGGAGGCGTGGCTGCGTGAGCGGAGCCCACCAGCCCCGCGCCGTCGAACGCGCCCAGATTGGCTCCGTTGCAGGCCACCAGCGAGAGTGCGATGAGCAACGGCCGCGAGAACCTCCGAACCATGACGTCCTCCCTGTTGAAGATGCGTGAACAGCGCTGGCCGAGCTGGCTATTCCCCTGACGGCGGGTCGGCGGGGGCGACCGGGACGTGCTTGCCGACCCGGACCTTGGCGGCGCGCAGCACCTTGCCGGCCAGCCGGAAGCCCGGAGCCACCTCGGCGACCACGTGGCCGTCGCTCGCCGGGTCCTGCACGGGCACGAGGTCCACCGCCTCGGCGAGGTTCGGGTCGAAGGGTTGACCGACGACGACCAGCCGCTCGAGGCCCATGCCGTTCAGGGTCTTCGCCAGGTTCTCTCCGATGAGGCGCACGCCCCTGGCGAGCGGCCCCTGGTCGTCCTGGGAGGCGGCCAGCGCCCGCTCCAGCTCGTCGCCGACCTGCACGATGTGCAGGGCGATCTTGCCGCGCTCGGCCTCGAACCGGCGCTCGTTCTCGCGCTCGAGGCGGGCTCGGAAATCCTTCTGATCATTGAGCATTCCGCTGTAGGCCCGGGCGATCTCGTCGAGCTTCGCGCGGGTGGCCTCGAGCTCGGCCTGCAGCGCCGCGTCGGCGGGAGGCGTCGGGGACTCGGCTGGCTGCGAAGCCGCCTCGAGAGGCTTGGGGGTCGAAGCGGCGTCGTTCTCGGGTGCGGTCACTGGCGTCTCCTGGTCCTGGAAATCGGTGGGCAAGTTAATCACCCGAGAATGGCCGTCAAATCAAGCAAATGCCCCCGACGTCGGCTCTCCCGAGCGCTCCTCCCCTGAATGGCCACTGGCCTCTCCGGCACCTGCAGGCTGCCGAAGGGGAGGCACGCATGAGCGCCTGGTTCGTCGTGGCAGCGCACCTGGCCCTGGCCGGGGCGGTGGCCCCAATCGAGGAGATCGACCGAAGGCCGAAGCTCGCCGAGCAGTCCTCGCTGGCCATCGAGGCCAGCGGACGGATCCATGTCGCGTACTGCGAGTTCGTGGGCACGCGGCGCCGACTGCTCCACGCCTCGAGCCGGACCGACGGATGGACGATCGACGTGGTGGACGAGTCCGGAGACGTGGGCGCACCTTCGCTCGCCCTGGACGCGAGCGGCCACGCCTGGGTGAGCTACTTCGACTTCGGCCAGCAGAGCCTGAAGCTCGCGCGGCAGACCGACCGGGGCTGGAAGGTGGAGGTCGTCGACGGGGAAGAGGCGGTGGGGCTCGACTCCTCGCTCGCGCTCGACCGGCACGGCCGGCCGCACGTCTCCTACTTCGACCTGGCGAACCGCGCCCTCAAGTACGCCCGCTGGGACGGCGGCCGCTGGCTGGTCCAGACCGTGGACGCGGACGGAGACGTCGGCAAGGACAGCTCCCTCGCGCTCGACGCCCAGGGCGTCGCGCACATCGCCTACCTCGACGAGTCCCGCCGCGCCCTCAAGTACGCGCGGCGGACGGGGAACGGCTGGCAGGTGGATTTCGTGGACGTGCGCGGCCAGGTCGGGTTCGGAACAGCGCTCGCCCTCGACGCCAGAGGCCAGCCCCACCTCGCCTACTTCGACTTCTCGCGCGAACGGCTCCGCTACGCCCACCACACCGCGGGCGGCTGGGCGTTCGAGACGGTGGCCGCGAAGGTGACCGGGGCCAGGTCGTCACTCCGGGTGGATCACCAAGGGGCCGTCCACGTCGCGTTCAGCTCCCCGCGCTCGGGTCCGCAGTACGCGCAGCGCACGGGCCAAGGCTGGACCGCACAGGTGCTCGAGACCGTGCCCGCGGGCTTCCAGGCCTCGCTGGCGCTGACGGCTGACGCCCGGCCGAGAGTCTCCTTCGTGGATCGGTCCACCGGATCGCTCCGGCTGGCCGCGCCCGGCGTTCTCGAGCCGATCGCCCAGGCGCCCTGAGCGCTACAGCTTCCGGGACGTCTTCACCCGGAAGAGCGGCTCGCCGGTCATCGCGATGGAGACCCCGCCGGGGTCGATCTCGCCGTCGAGCTCGACCTTGAGGCCCTCCTGGCGCAGCGCTTTGGTCGCGCCACCCAGGAGGTACCGCTTGCCGTCCTCGGCGACGAGGACCATCACCCCACCCTCGAGGTCCTCGCGCCGGATGGTTCCGCGCAGCGTCATGGGCGCTTCTCCGCCTGGGACTTGAGCAGCGCGCGGGCGAGCAGCAGCAGCACCAGAGCGTTCACCACCAGCCAGGGGATGGAGAGGAAGCCGCCGAAGGGGAGCCAGGCCAGCGTGGCGCCGGTGAAGGTCTTGGCGAGCAGCACCGCCGCGAAGCCGATCGCCACGCCCGCGAGCGCCCCCGCGAACCGCGCGCGGCGGAACCCGAAGAGGGCAAACAGCACGGGGATCAGCGCGCTGTAGAGCAGCGGGTTCGCCCTGCCACCAGTGAGGCCGTTCGCCCAGTCGGGCATCCCTGAGGCCATCGCACCGACGACAGGGGTCGAGCCCAGGCCGAGCCAGGGGAGGAAGAAGAGGCCCAGGGTGGCGAGGAGGAGGCCGCCGAGGAAGCCGAACCCGGGGATCGCCGCCTTGCGGATGGGCGCGGGCAGCGTGATGCGGGTCAAGAGCCACAGCACGAATGCCCAGAGGAGCATCAGCGCCTTCTTCCACCAAGGCGAGCCAGGCAGCGGTCCCCCGCCCTTCAGCGCGTCCAGTGCGCCCTTGGCGTCGAGCACGCCGTGGCCGTACTTGTCGCTCCAGGCGCCGCTCTTCGAGTGGTTCGCTCCGGCGTAGAGAGCCTTCTCCACCTCGTCAGGCGTCTTGGCACCGGCCGAGAAGAGCAGCGCCGCCACGCCCGCCACGTGCGGCGTCGCCATCGAGGTGCCGTTGAAGTAGGCGTACTGGCTCTCGGCGGGGTTGGTGGGGACGATGGTGTTCTGCAGCACGCCGTCCTGGTCGCGGCCGCGCAGGTGCTTGTCGCCGCCCGGCGCCGCGATGTCGAGTTCCTTGCCCCAGCTCGAGTAGGAGGCCAGCTCGCCGGTCGGCCCCACCGCCGAGACCGCCACTGCGCCCGGGTACGCACCCGGGAACTCGACCGTCCCGCGCCCCGCGTTGCCGGCTGCGCAGACCACCACCACGCCCTTGCCCCGTGCGTAGGCCACCGCCTTCTCCATCACGTCGGAGCGGCCGCCGCCGCCCAGCGACATGTTGATTACCTTGGCGCCCTGGTCCGCTGCCCAGCGGATGGCGTCGGCGATGTCCGCGCTGGTCCCGCTGCCGTTGGCGTCGAGCACCTTCACCGGCATCAGCTTCGCCTTGAAGGCGATGCCCGCGACGCCCTCGGCGTTGTTGGTCACCTGGGCGATGGTCCCCGCGACGTGGGTGCCGTGCCCGTGATCGTCGTTGGCATGCTCGTCGTCGTTGACGAAGTCGTAGCCCGCGACGAAGCGGCCACCCTTGAGGTCCGGGACCGCCTTGAACTCGCCGAAGTCCTCGTAGGCGATGCCGGTGTCGAGCACCGCGACCACCACCCCCTCGCCCTGGGCGACGTCCCAGGCCTGGGGCATGTGGATCATCTCGAGGTTCCACTGCTCCTTGTAGCGGGGGTCGTTGGGCGCAAGGCTCGAGCGGTACCGGTAGAGCACCTCGGCCGCCTCGACGTTCGGGTCGGCCCGGATGGCCGCGAGCACCGCGTCCCGCTTCGCAGGGTCGATGTGGCCCAGCGTGATGCCGCTGCGCACGCCCGCGACGCTGTTGAACTCGACGTCCACGCCCCAGCGCTGCTCCATCGCCGTGGGCAGCGGTGCGGGCAGCAGGCGCTCGGG
>CAZAIE010000054.1:0-14833 GCA_964485035.1 uncultured Myxococcaceae bacterium
AGCTCGGGGGGGACGACGAAGTTGCGCTCCACGAAGGCCGGGAGGAGCAGCAGCCACTCTCCATCGCGCTCCACGAGCGGAGCAGTGACGCCGACCTTCACCTTCATGGTCCCTCGAGCAGGCACCGGGAAGGCACGCAGCTGGAGGCGGTCCGGGCCGACCCAGGTCAGGAGCGCGGGGTCCATCCTCCGGCTCACGACCTTCTCGTACGCCGCCGTCACGGTGCGGGTTGCTGCGTACGCCGCCTCGCGCTCCTCGCCGTCGATCCACAACGTGAGCCTGCTGCCCACCCCGCCCGGCGGAAGCAGGAGCTGTGCTCTGGCCTCCTGCTGCCAGTTCGCCGTGTTCTTGAAGGTGAGAGTCCACTCGACATACGCCACGGGAGCATCGCGTCCCGCCACCGCATCAAACTGTGACGCCTCCAGTGACAGACCGCCGAGCAGGTTGCGTGCCGCCACGGCGCGACCGAACTCCCTGGCCTCGAAATCCGTTCTCCACGCGCTCCTGGAATCGCCGCGCCCGACGTTCAGGCTCCAGAAGCGGTCGTGCCAGCGGCGCCCCACCGTCGGGGAATCGAGGTCTTCGCCGGTGATCTGGAAGAAGAGCGCTGCTCGCTCGGCGAACTCGACCGGGGAACTCCAGAAGACCGCAGACTCGAAGTCGGAACGGAGGGTCGAGGGGTCGCCAAAGCGGCGCATCAACGCCATCGCCGCGGCACGTCTCTCGGCGTCGGGCGAACGCACCATGCGAGCGCCCACCAGAGTCACCACAATGGGGGTTTGCAGCACCGCGAGGAGGACGAGCGCGGCGGTCCCACCCGCGAAGGCGGCCCACCGGACGCGTGGAACCTCCCTGCGACGCTTGAGCGACACGAGCTGCGAGGCGCTGATCACCACGAGCGCGAGCGGCCCGAAACCGAGCAGGCCGATGCCGAACAGGAGCGCGATGGCAAAGACGGGCAGCGCGGGCAGGAAGGCCACCGCGTAGCAGCCGCCGACAGCCACTGCAGCCCCCGCCCCGAACGCCAGCCACTGGGGATGGCGGACGTGGCGACGCCCGAGAGCGAGTTCGATCGCCAGGACGCCAAGCGCAGCGGCGAGACTCAGCAACAGGTGGCCAACGGTCGGAAAGGGATCGGCCAGGAGCTCCGCGGTCCCATGCGTCACCGCCTCGACCACGATCGCGAGGAGGGGCAGGAACGCCCAGCCGAACACCCAGCGACTGCGCACCGCGGCATGGGACTCGACTGACCGATCGCCCCTCCGGATGCGCTCCATCACCTCGGGGGCAAGCGCCTCGTCCTCCGTCTCGGCGGGCTTTAGTGCCAGCGCGCCCTGGATGCGCTCCAGCTCAGCCTTTTCGCGTGCGCACTCCGGGCACGACTCCAGGTGCCGCTGCACGTCGACGGTCCGCCCTGCGTCGAGCATGCCGCAGAGAAGCTCGAGGACCTCGTCTCGCCGCGAGCAGCTCATCGCCCACCTCCCAGCAACTCCTGCAACCGCCTGAGCCCCCGAAACACCTGCGACTTCACGGTCCCAAGTGGCTGGGAGGTCATCGCCGCGATCTCCTCGAGAGAGAGGCCGTGCGAGTAACGCAACACCAGGACTTCACGACTGCGTTCCGGAATCTGCTCGAGGCTCGCGCGGACCTCGCGCTCCCGCTCTCTCTCCACCAGGTGTTCCAACACCCCCGCGGAGCCGTGGACCACGGGAGGCAGTGCGTTGAGCGCACGGGTCTTCGTCTCGAGCCTCCGCCGGGTGCAGTTGCAGCGATGGAGAGTCGAGGAGACCAGGTAGGCCTTGAAGCGCCCGCGAGGCTGGTACTCCTCCCGTTCCGCCCAGAGCGCGAGGAAGACCTCCTGCGCGACGTCCCTGGCTGCTGCGCGATCTCCGAGGAAACGGAGAGCGAGGCCCAGGACCAGGCGCTGGTGTCGACGGACAAGGGTCTCGAACGCAGGGTGGTGGCCGCCTCGGGCGGCGTACATCAACTCGTCATCGGACGGCTCTGGAGCTGCAGCTTCCGCGTCAGCTTGCATGGCGCAGCCCATCGGGTCGGAGAGGATTGGCTCTAGACAGAGAGCAGGATCGGGCACCTGGACACCTCACGCTCAGGAAGAGCGCGAGGGTCGAAAAGGTTGCACCACCTCGCTCGGCGCTCAGCGCTTCGACGTCCCCTGCCTGCCGTAGCTGTCCTCCAGCCGCACCACGTCGTCCAGCTCCGGGGTCGAGGCCTCGAGGATGTCGCAGTCGGTCACGGCGATCATCCGGTGCTTCGTCCCCGGGACGATGTGGCAGCTCTCGCCGGGCTTCATCTCGCGCTCGACGAGCCCCTGCCCCTCGTCGATGACCAGGAGCATCCGTCCCGACCAGAGGTGGATGGTCTCGTCCTTCTGCCGGTGGAACTGGAGCGAGAGCTTGTGGCCCGCGTTCACGTGGAGCAGCTTGCCGACGTAGCGATCGGTATGCGCCCAAATCAGCTCGTAACCCCACGGTTTCTCGACGCGTTCCGTCATGTCTTCTCCAAATGGAAGGGGCCGCGGCGCATCGCGGCCTCGATCCAGTCGTGAGGGCGAGCGCCCTCGACGTTCATTTGCTCGCGATGATCGCCGGGAGTGCCGACTTCTTCTTGAACTTCTTCAGCCCTTCCTCGGCGTCGGACCTGGTCGCGTACGCTCCGGTGCGGACCCGGTACATGCGGCCCTTGCCCGCCACGTCGGCCTCGAAGACGTAGGCCTGGACGCCCTTCGCGGCGAGCTTGGTGACGAGCTTGTCCGCCTCCTCCTGCGTGGGGAACGAGGCGACCTGCAGGGTGTAGGCGCCAGCCCCGGAGCCGTCGCCCTTGGCCACCTTCTCGAAGGCGGCCGCGAGCTTCTTCTCGTCCTTCTTCTCCTCGGGCTCGTCCTTCTTCTCTTCCTTCTTCTCGGCGGCGGGCTTCTCGTCCTTCTTGTCGGCGGCAGCCGGCTTCTCGTCCTTCTTCTCCGGCTCCTTCTTGTCCCCGGTCGCCGGCCTGGTCGGCTCGATCAGCGGGTTGGCGCCGGGCTTGGTCAGCTCCTTCTGGAAGGTGAGGTCGGCCTTCTCCTCTGGCTTGTCTGCACCCGGGGGCGGCACCTCGCCGGTGCGCACCTTCTCCTTGGCGTCGATCGCCGCGAGCGGGTCGCCCGGCCCCGCGCTGGCCTGCGCGGCGCCCGAGGCGAGCTGCTTGCCCACCATCACGCCCATCGAGAAGACGACGCCCAGCACGACCAGCGACCCGATCACGAAGGCCGAGATCTGCCGGTTGTCGAGGTGGAGGTCGAACCCGTCACGAATCCGGTGGCTGTCACGCATGGCGTCTCTCTTCTCCGACTTCGACCATCGACCTTCGACTGCTTCCCACTCAGGCCTGCTCTTCTTCCTTCGGACCTTCCATCCACTCCGGCGCGCCCACGCCCAGGAGCCCGAGCGCGTTCGCGAAGACCTGCTTCAGCGCCCCGACCAGCATCAGGCGCGCCTTGGTGGTCTCCGGGTCGTCTGGGCGCACCACGCGCAGCGCCTTGTCCTGGTTGCCCTTCGTGTACCAGGACTGGAACGCCGCCGAGGTCTCCTGCACCCAGAAGATGATGCGGTGCGGCTCGAGCGCCTTGGCCGCGCCCTCCACCAGCGCCGGGAAGGCGATGACCCGCTTCACCAGATCCATCTCCTCGGGCAGGGTGAGCTGCTTCTCGAGCACCGCGAGATCGAACGCGGGCGGGGCGAAGCCGTGCTCCGCCGCCTTCTTGAAGATGTTGGCGCAGCGGGCGTGGCCGTACTGCACGTAGAAGACCGGGTTCTCCATCGTCTGCTTCTTGACGAGGTCCAGGTCGAACTCGAGCTGCGAGTCCGCGCGCTTCATCAGGAACATCACGCGGGTCGCGTCGCGGCCGGCCTCCTCCACCACGTCGCGCAGGGTCACGAAGGTGCCGGCCCGCTTGGACATCTTGTACGGCTGGCCGCCCTTGATGAGGTTCACCATCTGGACGAGCACGACGTCGAGCGCGCCCTTGCGGCCGCTGAGCGCGTCCACCGCGGACTTCACGCGCTTCACGTAGCCGCCGTGGTCCGCGCCCCACACGTCGATGAGCCAGTCGTGGCCGCGGTCGAGCTTGTCCTTGTGGTACGCGATGTCGGCCGCGAAGTAGGTGTACGCGCCGTCGGACTTCTGCAGCGGGCGGTCCTGGTCGTCCCCGAACGCGGTGGCCCGGAAGAGGAGCTGCTCGCGCGGCTCGTAGTCCTCGGCGTGGGCGGCGTCCTTGGGCGGCGGCAGCACGCCCCGGAACATGTGGCCCGCGGCAGTGAGCGCCTCGACCGCCTTGTCGATGGCCTTGTTCGCGTGGAGCGTCCGCTCGCTGAAGAAGTTGTCGAACTCGATGTTCAGGGCCTTCAGGTCGTCCTTGATGACCGCCAGCATCTCGGTCATCGCGAAGTCGGTGAACAGCCCCTCGATCTCCGCCTGCGTCGCCTTGAGGTACTTGTCCCCGTGCAGGGCCTTGAACTTCTTCGCGGGCTCGATGAGGTACTCGCCGGGGTACGGCAGCACCTTGGCCATCGCCTCGTCCCAGTCCCGCTTCGCCTTCTTCTCCTCGGGCGTCTTGGGCTCGGCCACCGGCAGCGGCAGGTCCGGCTTGGGGATGGGGATGCCGCACTGTTCGCAGTAGCGGACGTAGAGCGCGCGGCCGAGCTGCTTCACCTGCCCGCCGGCGTCGTTGATGTAGTACTCGCGCACGACCTTGTAGCCGGTCGCGTGAAGCAGCGCGGCGATGGCGTCGCCGACGACCGCGCCGCGGCCGTGGCCCACGTGCATCGGCCCGGTGGGGTTCGCCGAGACGTACTCGACCATCACCGGCTTCTGCTGGCCCACCTGGCTCCGGCCGTACGCGGCGCCCTTGGCGATGGCCTCGCCCAGCGCCTCGAGCCACACGCGCGGGGAGATCCACAGGTTGATGAAGCCCGGCCCGGCGATCTCCGCCTTGGTGACGACCTTCGCGTCGTCCACGAGGTTGTCGAGGATGAGCTGCGCGACGTCGCGGGGCTTCTTCCCGGTGGGCTTCGCGAGCAGCATCGCCGCGTTGCAGGACCAGTCACCGTGCGCGGCGTTCTTCGGCGTCTCGACGGCGGCCTCACTGGGCAGCGCGGGCAAGAGGCCCTTCTCGACGCAGCGCGCGAGGGTGGCGGCGATGATCTGTTGAGCTCTTTCCTTCACGGCTTCTCTCCTGTTTTCCGCCTCGCATCTTAGGGAGCGGAAGTGGGGCGTCAATCTAACTGCCGCGGGCCGGGAGGGCACGCGGCAAAGTGGCCGGAATCTGGGGAATTCGCGGCTATTTTCCGAGGGGCTCCCGGGCGCGTTCCACCGTGTCCCACGCGCGGCAGCCACTGCATCGGAACTGGGGCTCGGTGTACCCGTGCCCGCAGGCCTTGCAGCGAAAGCCCTGCTCCTGCTGGCCCAGGGCGCCGAGCAGCGACTCCAGCTCGCGACGCGTTCCCTCGTCCATGGACGTCTCGAGCAGGGCCCGTCCGAGCAAGATGCGCGCCTCGACGCCACGGGGTTGCTGCTCCACCGCGCGGCGCAGGTGGACGAGCCCTGCCTCGTCTCTCCCCGCGGCCTTGAGCGCGGCGGCGAGGGCCACGCGGAGCGCCGGGTGGTCCTCGCGGGCGATCCGCTCCTCGAAGAACCCGACGACCGGTCCCGCACCCGACGCCTGCGTCAGCGACTCGCAGACCCGGGGCGACAGCTCGACGTCCAGCTCACAGGCCCGGCGTAGCGAGGCCGCGGCCTCCTCTGAGCGGCCGGCGGCGAGCAGAATCCGGCCCAGGGCGAACGCCGCGTGGCCACTCGAGGGATCGACCTCCACCGCACGCTTCGCGAAGCCGGCCGCGAGCTCCCGATCGGCCTCGGCGAGCGCCGCCTCGGCAAGCAGGTGAGCCAGGACCTGCCGGGTACCCGCCCCCTCTTCGACCAGCCGGCCTTGGAGCTCCGCGGCCTGGGCAAACTCCAGCCGCTCCTCGCGGATCTCCCGCAGACGGAGCATCGCCTCCTTGCGGAAGGGCTCGACGTCCAGGAGCTTCTCGAGGGTCACCACCGCTTCGTCCAGCATCCCCGCGCGCTGGAAGTCCAGGCCCAGCTCGAGCTGGATCTGCTGGCGCAGCGGCTCCTCGAAGCCCGGCTTGAGGAGCATGTTCTGGTGCAGCCGGATCGCCCGCTCGTGCTCGCCGGTGCGGCGGAAGAGGGCTCCCAGCGCGAAGTAGGTCTCGACCGAGCGCGCGTCGCCGGCGGCGCGGGTGAGCTCGGCGATGGCCGCGTCCGGCTCGTCCGAGAGGATGTAGCGGAACCCCTTGAGGTAGGCGCTCGCCTCCTCCGCGGACGCCTTGCGCCGCTGCAGCGCCGTGAAGATCGCCACGGTGGCGCCGGCAATGGCGCCGACCGCGATGAGGATGGGCAGCTCCACCGTCCCGCTCAGCCGTCGACGAGCAGGTCCACGCCGAGCTTCGCCGTGGTCACCAGCGCGTGGAGGTAGCGCAGCAGGAACTGCACGTCCGGCTCCTGGCTGGTGGGCATCTTCACTCGGCCGGCAAGCTTCTCCGGGCTCTTGATGACCTTCTGCAGGTCCTTCTGGTCGATGTCGTGCGGCAGGAGCCCGAAGAAGAGGCACAGCATCAGCGCGTGCGTGGGCTGCACGGGCCCGACGAAGAAGAGCATCTGGAAGAGCATGTTGGTGTCGAGCTGCACGGCCTCCTCGCCGTCGCCCCACTCCACCATGAACGGCTCGTCGCTCTCGAACACCGCGCCCTGCCCCAGCTTGCGCAGCTCGGCCACCGGCGCGCCGTCCCACCCGAAGTCCTGCAGCGCCTTGGCCAGGAACGCGCCGGCGGTGCTGTCCAGCGAGTCGGGCAGCAGGCTCAGGAGCCACTGCTCGGCGTTGGCGCTGATGGGGTAGCTCACGTAGCCGTAGCAGCCGAACGGCTCCTCGAGCGCGCGCGCCGGGCACTTCTCGCAACGGGCGACCTGGGCGTCGAGCGCCGCGGTGCCGTCGAGCAGCTCCTGCACCGAGACCTCGCGCTGCTCCACCCCGTCGGGCCGCTGCACCTGCATGGCCACGGTGATCTCCGCGGGCGGGCGCTGGTCGCCCTCCTCGCGGGCCATGGCGAGGACGCTCTCCGCCTGCAGCCGCTGCTTCACCAGGCCCACCAGCGCAGCCACTCCGCCCACCGCCTCCTTCACCGGGCAGGCCTTGTCCACCACGTAGTCGACGCCCATCGCGCTTCTCCTCGTCCCTCAGCCTCGTTGGCTGCGTATCACTTGGCGCCGAGCGCGCGGTCGAAGAGCGGCCGCAAGCGGTCGTACGCCTCCAGCAGGTGCTCCACCATCACCTTGGTCTGGCCGATGACGGGCATGAAGTTGGTGTCGCCGTTCCAGCGCGGGACCGCGTGCCAGTGCAGGTGCTGGTCGATGCCCGCGCCGGCGGTGCGGCCGAGGTTCATCCCCACGTTCATGCCCTCGGGCCGGTAGTGCGCCTGCAGCACGCCGACGCTCAGGCGCAGCAGCCGCTGCAGGTCCTGGAACTCCTCCTCCGGGAGCGCGGCGAGGTCGCACACGTGCCGCCGGGGGATCACCATGAGGTGGCCGCTGTTGTACGGGAAGCGGTTGAACATCACGAAGGAGTGGGCGCTGCGCCCCAGCAGCAGGTTCTCGCGGTCCTGCGCCGCCGCCGGGAAGAGGCAGAAGATGCAGCCCTCGGGCTTCTCCTGGGTGATGTACTCCATGCGCCAAGGCGCCCAGAGGGTTTCCATCGTGGCTCCAGCGGCGACGTGCGGAGGCGGCGCTCAGCGCCCGGGGGTGGGCATCAGGAACGCCGGAGCGCCGTACGACTCGGTGATGCCCGCAGCCTCGGTCAGGTCCTGGCGGACGCCGCCCATGAGCGCGCGGCCGCCCTCCTTCATCAGGTCCTGGAAGTGGAAGGGCTTGTCCTCGGGCGGGTACTGCAGGCGGGGCTCGCCCTCGATCTTCGCGAGCTGTGCGGCGAGGCGGATGGCGTCGTTGAAGCCGCCCAGCTCGTCCACCAGCTTGCGCTCCTTGGCCTCGAGCCCGCTCATCACCCGGCCGTCGGCGAACGGGCGGACGTCCTCGACCTTGAGGCCACGGCCCTCGGCGACCGCGTTGATGAACTGGTTGTGGATGCCGTCCATCATCCCCTGGAAGAACGCCAGCTCCTCCTCGGTCATCTCGCGGAAGGGGTTGCCCACGTCCTTCAGCTTGCCGCTCTTGATGGTGATCATCCGGAACTTGAGCTCCTTGGCGATGTCCGCCACGTACGGGAGCTGGCTGATGACGCCGATGGAGCCGGTGAGCGTGCCGGGGTTGGCGAGCACCTTCTGGCAGCCGGCGGCGATGTAGTAGCCGCCGGACGCGGCGACGCTGCCCATGGAGCAGACCACCGGCTTCTTCTCGCCGATGCGGCGCAGCTCGCTGTAGACCTCCTGCGAGGGGCCGACCGCGCCCCCGGGGGAGTCGATGCGGACGAGGACGGCCTTGATCTTGTCTTCCTTGGCGAACTTGCGCAGGGCCTTGAGCTCCTTGTCGCAGTTCATGATCTGGCCCTTGATCTCGATGACCCCGATGGCCGGGCCCGAGGCGAAGCCACCGCCGCCCTCGTTGCCGGCGCCCACCGCCATGAAGGCCAGGAGGAGGAAGCCGAACAGGGCCATGAAGAGGCCGCCGAAGATGACGCCGAGCACCACCACCGACTTCTTGTCCATCGCTCACTCCTAGCCCGGGAGAGCCCGGGACCTTTCAACCGCCAACCCCCGGTCCGCAGTCCGCACAGCACTACCACACCCGCAAGCGAAAGGGCCCCGTCCTGGGACGAGGCCCTCTCGAAAGCTCGGGCGAAGCCGGTGCTAGATGAGGCCCTTGGCCCGCCGGATCATCTCGACCGTCTTCTGGTACTCGATGTCCCAGGCGCCAGTGCCTTCCTGGACGTGCTTGATGCGCGCGCGGGCCTCGCGGTCGATCTCCTCGTCGACGTCGAGGTGCTTCTTCATGACCACGAAGACCTTCTTGCGCATCGTGTGGTCTTCGCTGAAGACCTCTTCGACGTTCCGGCTGATGAGCAGGAACTCGAGCATCTGACCGATGACGTACTCGATGCCCTCCTCGCCCATCTTGAAGCCGCGGACGTCCGCCATCTCGCGCTTCACCTGGTTGAACTTGGAGTGGTCGTAGCCGCGCCGCTCGATGGCCTCGCGGGTCGCCTGGTTCACCCGCTCCTCGTTCGCGAGGTACTCCTTCATGATCGCCGCCATGTCCATCTCGGCGTCCGCGATGCGAAGCGGCTCGACCTCGATGTCATGCTCGGCGCTGAGTGTCTGGATGACCTCGCGGGCGATCGCAGGAATGACCTTGGGATAGAGCCTCATCTGTTCGTGCCCCTCGGCTGGCAACTGCTTGAAAAAAGTGCGGAAGCTATATGCCAACCCCAGGGGGCTTTCAACGAAAATCTCGGAAAAACAACCTTCTCCGCTTGGCGCCACTCGCCAGCGAGCTACTCCGGGTCCTCGCGTAGCCCCTCGGCAATCGCCGCGGCCAGGGCTGGGCCGATGCCGTCCACCTCGGCGATGGCCTCCGCGGTCGCCTCCCGCAGCTTCTTCACCGAGCCGAAGTGCTTCAGCAGCGCCTTGCGCCTCGCCTCACCCACTCCCGGGATGTCCTCGAGCACGCTGGTCAGGGTGCTGCGCTTTCGCAGGAGCCGGTGGTAGGTGATGGCGAACCGATGGGCCTCGTCCCGCAGCCGGGCCAGCATGAAGAGCTCGGGGCTGTTCTGCCGCAGGACGATGGGGTCCTTCCGCCCCGGCAGGAAGACGCGCTCGGGGGAGTGCTCCACCGGGTCGCTGCTCTCGCCGTCGAGGGCGCGGCTCTTCGCGAGGCCGACGATGTCCGCGGTGACCCCGGCGTCGCGCAGGGCCGTCGCCGCGCTCGCGAGCTGACCCTTGCCCCCGTCGATGACGAACAGGTCCGGCAGGTCGCCCTGGGGCAGCCGGCGGGTGAGGACCTCGTAGAGCATCGCGAAGTCGTCGGTGCCGGTGACCGTCTTGATGCGGAAGCGGCGGTAGCGTGCCTTGTCGGGCTCGCCGTCCAGGAACGCGACCTTGGAGCCCACCGCCGAGCCGCCCTGGAAGAGCGAGATGTCGTAGCACTCGATGCGCCGCGGGAGCTTCGCGAGCCCCAGCGCCGACTGGAGCCGACCCAGCATCTTCGCCAGCTCCTCCTCGCTGCGGCCGGCCTCCTGGAAGGCGTTCTCCGCGTTGCGCCGGGCCATCTCCACCAGCTCCGCCTTCGCGCCGCGCTTCGGCGTGAGCACGCGGACGCGCTTCCCTCGCTTCTCCGAGAGCCAGGCCTCGACGACCGCCGCGTCCTCCAGCTCGACCGGCAGCAGGAGCTCCTCGGGCACCACTCCCTCGCCGCCGTAGTACAGGTCCACGAAGCTGGAGATCAGCTCCTCGGTGGGGAACTCCTGGCCGGTGAAGGGGAAGTCGCGGCCGCCGGTGAGCCGCCCGCCGCGGATGAAGAGCAGGTAGAGCGTGAGCCGGTCAGCCTCGCGATAGAAGCCGAGCACGTCGCGGTCGATGTCCTCGGTGCTCACCATCCGCTGCTTCTCGAGGGTGCGCTCGATGGCCCGGACCTGGTCGCGCAGCCGCGCCGCGGCCTCGAACTCCAGCCGCTCCGAGGCCTCGGCCATGCGCGCGCGCAGGCGCTCGAGCACCGTGGCCTCCTTTCCCTCGAGGAAGAGCACGGTGTCCGAGACGTTGCCGGCGTACTCCTCCGCGGAGATGGCGCCGATGCAGGGCCCGGGGCAGCGGCCGATCTGGAACTGCATGCAGGGCCGGCGGCGCTTCTCGCACTGGGCGAGCATGTGGTCGGTGCAGTTGCGGAGCCCGAAGTGGCGGTTGATGAGCCGCAGCGTCTCGCGGATCGACGAGGCCGACGCATAGGGGCCGAAGTAGCGCGCGCCGTCGTCGCCCTGGTGCCCTCCCCGTCCCTCGCGCCGCTGTACCTGCGCCGAGCGGACGATCTCCAGGCGCGGCCAGGGCGAGCGCAGGTCGAGCCGCAGGCAGATGAAGCTCTTGTCGTCCATCAGGCGGACGTTGAAGCGCGGCTTGTGCTTCTTGATCAGCTCGCTCTCGAGGAGCAGCGCCTCGTTCTCGCTGTGGACGACGATGACCTCGAGGTCGCCGAGCAGGTCGTCGAGCAGGGCCACGAAGGCGCGCTCGTCGCCGCGGGTGAAGTAGCTGCGCACGCGGGAGCGCAGGTTCACCGCCTTGCCCACGTACACGATCGTCCCGGCGCGGTCCTTCATCAGGTACACGCCGGGCTCCGCAGGGAGCGCCTCCAGCTTCTGACGGACGGTCTCGTTCACGAAAGCTACCGCCTGCGCCGCCGGCCGCCGCGGCGCTGCGGCTTGGGCGCGTCGGCGGGACGCTTCTCGAGCAGGCTCTGGACCGCGGGCTTGAGGCCCAGGTCCATGTCCTTGAGGGCGAGCACCTTGTCGCGCAGCTCCGCGGCCTTCTCGAACTCCATCTCCGCGGCCGCCTTGCGCATCTCCTCGCCGTACTGGGTGATCAGGCGCTGGATCTCGTCCTTGCCGAGGTAGACCTCCTCGCCCTCGGCCGCCAGGCCCACCGTCGCGTAGTCGGCCTCCGAGACCGGCGCGAGCTCGTGGATGTTCTTCTGGATCGAGCGCGGCGTGATCCCGTGCTCCTCGTTGTAGGCCTTCTGGATCGCCCGGCGACGGTCGGTCTCGGCGAGCGCCTGCTTCATCGAGTCGGTGACCGTCTCCGCGTACATCAGCACCCGGCCGTTGAGGTGGCGGGCGGCGCGGCCGATGGTCTGGACCAGCGAGACGGCGGAGCGCAGGAAGCCCTCCTTGTCCGCGTCGAGGATCGCGACCAGCGAGACCTCGGGGATGTCCAGGCCTTCGCGCAGGAGGTTGATGCCCACCAGCACGTCGAAGAGGCCCTTGCGCAGGTCGCGGATGATCTCCGCGCGCTCCAGGGTGTCCACGTCCGAGTGCAGGTAGCGGACCTTGACGCCCACCTCGGTGAAGTACTCGGTGAGGTCCTCGGCCATGCGCTTGGTCAGCGTGGTGACCAGCACGCGCTCGCCCACCGCGGACCGCTTGCGGATCTCCTCGAGGAGATCGTCCACCTGCGTCTTGACCGGGCGGACCTCGACCTCGGGATCCATCAGGCCGGTGGGCCGGATGATCTGCTCGACCACCACACCCTGCGTCTTCTCCAGCTCGTACTCAGCGGGGGTCGCCGAGACGTAGATCGCCTGGCCGATCAGCCCTTCGAACTCCTCGAACTTGAGCGGCCGGTTGTCGAGCGCGCTGGGGAGCCGGAAGCCGTAGTCGACCAGCGTCTCCTTGCGGGCGCGATCGCCGCGGTACATCGCCCCGACCTGGGGGATGGTCTGGTGGCTCTCGTCCACGAAGAGCAGGAAGTCGCGGGGGAAGTAATCGATGAGGCAGGGAGGCGGCTCGCCGGGATTCCGACCCGAGAACCAGCGCGAGTAGTTCTCGATGCCGTTGCAGTAGCCCATCTGCTCGATCATCTCGAGGTCGTACATCGTCCGCTGCTCGAGGCGCTGGGCCTCCAGCAGCTTGTTCTGCGCGCGCAGCTCGCCGAGGCGCGCCGCCAGCTCGTCGCGGATGCCGCGGACCGCCCGCGCGCGGATCTCGGGGGCGCTGACGTAGTGGCTGCTGGGGAAGATGCCCACCTTCTCGATGTCGGCGATCACGCGGCCGCGCAGCGGGTCCACCTCCTGGATGCGCTCGATCTCGTCGCCGAACCAGGTGATGCGGATCGACCGCTCCTCTTCGTAGGCCGGGAAGATCTCGGCGATGTCGCCGCGGGCGCGGAAGGTGCCGCGGTGGAAGTCGAGGTCGTTGCGCTCGTACTGGATGTCCACCAGGTCGCGCAGCAGCTTCTCGCGGGGGTAGGTCTGGCCGACGTGGGCCTTCACCACGAGCTGGTGGTAGGCCTCCGCGGTGCCGAGGCCGTAGATGCAGCTCACCGAGGCGACGATGAGCACGTCGTTGCGGGTGACCAGCGAGTGCGTGGCCGCGTGCCGCATGCGGTCGATCTGGTCGTTAATCGACGAGTCCTTCTCGATGTACGTGTCCGAGGAGGGCACGTATGCCTCGGGCTGGTAGTAGTCGTAGTAGCTGACGAAGTACTCGACGGCGTTCTTGGGAAAGAGCTCCTTGAACTCCCCATAGAGCTGGGCCGCGAGCGTCTTGTTGTGGGCCATGACCAGGGCGGGGCGGTTGGCCCGGGCGATCACGTTGGCCATGGTGAAGGTCTTGCCCGAACCGGTGACGCCGAGCAGGACCTGGGAGGTGTCTCCCGCGGAGATCCGCGTGGACAGCTCCTCGATGGCCCGGGGCTGGTCTCCCTGGGGTTTGAATGCGCTGACGAGCTCGAAGGCGGGCATGGCGCCGGACTGTAACGCCCGGGGCTGACACGGGACAGCCAGGAGATCGGCCGAGCCCGGCCGACCCCCTGGTTTGTCCGATGGGCAATCTTGTCTTCAGACAGAGAAGGCGAAGCGCGAGCCGAGAAGCGCCTATGCGCGACTTCACGCCTCAGCGGTGGTGGCGGTCCTCGTGACGTTCGCGGCGGTCTTCGCGCCCCTCACGCCGATCCTCACGCATCTCCTGGCGGTTCTCGTGCATCTCCCCGCGCGCGAGCTGGACCATCTCGCTCAGGATCGACCGCTTGCGGTCGAGCGCCGGGGGGTCCATCCGGCCGTGCAGGGAGTCGAGCTCGCGCGCGATGGTCCGGTAGCGCTCCAGGGACTGCCGCTCCCGCGCCGCGTCACGCCGGTCGTCCCGCAGGTCGCGGCGGTCGTCGCGCACGTCGCGCCCGTCGACGGGACGTCCGTGCACCGCGTCCCGGTGGGCCTCGCGCGTCTCCTGACGCAGCTCCTGCTCGCTGCGGCGGACCTCGCGGCGGTCGTCCCGAAGCTCCTGCTTGCTCTCGCGGACCTCGCTGCGGGCCATGCGGCGCAGCTCGTCGTCCACGCGGCGCAGGGCGACGTGGTCGCGGCGGGCGCGCGCGGCGTCGAAGTCCCCGGTGAGCTGCTCCAGCCGCTTCAGGTCCCGCCAGTCGTCACGCATCTCCTGGCGGTCCTTGGCCATCTCCCTCCGGTCGGAGGCGTGCTCGCGGGCGTTCTGGGAAGGCTGGGCCTGGACGACGGCTGCGGTGAGCAGGACTGCGGCGACGACGACGGCTCGCATATGGACCTCCATGTGCTGCGCAGTGTGAAGGACGGACGTTCTGGCGGCCGATTCAACCACCGTCCGACCCATCTGCGCACCTCAACCCCGTTGACGAGCGAAGGTTGCACCGGGTACACAGGCAAGTCTGATGAACCCGCTTCGCCAGCTCGGCCCGACGGTCGCAAGGGCCTCTTGGTTGTGGCGATGCCCGTCCCGGCGTCTCGGGACGGGTGCGTCGTTCGTCTAGCTCCGAACAGCCCCGAGTCTCGTTTCGCCGTGACGGGCGCCTCCCGCGGGCGCGGATCCTCCGCGCGCCGCGCCCCTTAACCCCATGCTTTCGCGGCACGAGATCCTCCATGACCGACTCCAAGTTCACCGCCTCTGGCATCCCCACCGCCTACTACAACCTCTTCGCCGACGCCCGCCTGCCCCAGGACCCGCCGCTCGACCCGGAGACCAACCAGCCCATCAGCCCGGAGAAGCTGGGGCAGATCTTTCCGCGCGGCGTGCTCGAGCAGGAGATGTCGCCGGCCACCTACGTCG
>CAZAIE010000055.1:0-14733 GCA_964485035.1 uncultured Myxococcaceae bacterium
GCTGGCCACCCGCTTCAAGCGCACCGGGGAGGCGGCCCTCGCCGCGGCGCGGGCGGTGCCTGGCGTGGCGGTGCACCCGGAGCGGGACGAGGTCTCGTTGACGGCGAAGCAGGCGGGTTGAGCGGGGGTGGGGCGGCGTGTACAGTTCCACCGGCTCGCCGTACCTGGGGGGCCGCCGGAGCTGCCGCGATGCCCGTCGAGATCGACCTCGAATCCCTGACCCTGACCGAGATCATCCGGCTCCAGAACTCGCTGTCCCAGGTGCTGGCCCGGCGCTTCGAGCACAAGGTGGCGGTGGCCTTCTCCGACATCGTCGGCTCCACCCCCTACTTCGCGCGCTGGGGTGACGAGGCCGGCCGCAAGCTCCAGCAGCTCCACACCGACCTGTTGCAGCAGAACATCAAGCCCTTCGGCGGGCGCATCGTGGACACCGCCGGCGACGGCGCCTTCACCGCCTTCCCCAAGGTCGACGACGCGGTCGAGGGGCTCATCGACTTCCTCAAGAAGCTCAGCCACGAGAACGCGGCCCGCACCCGCGAGCACCAGCTCAACGTGCGCATCGGCATCCACTTCGGGCCGGTGCTCACCGACGGCACGCTGGTCTCCGGCGACTCGGTGAACCTCGCCGCCCGCGTCACCTCCACGGCCGAGCCCGGCGAGATCCGCCTGACCCGCGACGCCTTTCGGGAGATCAGCAACCCGATGCGCCGCATCGCCTGCCGCAGCCTGCCCGCGGTGACCCTGAAGGGCATCAACCGCCCGGTGGACCTCATGCGCCTGGACTGGCGCGACCGCAGCCTCTTCCCGGTGCGCGTGCTCATCGAGGAGACCGAGGAGGAGATCCCGCTGCCGGACCAGGACCTCATCACTTTCGGGCGGCTCGCCGAGCACGACGGCCAGTCGGCCAACGACGTGGTCATCTCCCTGCCCGACAGGATGGCGGCCAAGCAGATCAGCCGGTGGCACTTTGAGCTGCGCCGCCGGGTGGACGGCCTGGTCCTGCACTGCGTGACCGACGCGCTCACCGAGGTGGACGGCCAGCCGGTGCCGAAGGGCGCCGAGGCGCGGGTGCGGCCGGGCACGCAGGTGAAGATCGGCCGGGTCGCGACGCTGCGGTTCCACGGGTCGGACCAGGGCGACGGCGGCGAGAGCATCGACGGCACGGTGATGACCTGACCGATGCCGCAGCGCCCCGCTGAGCCGCCGCCCCGGGAGCCCGACCTCCTCCGCTTCGTCACGCTGGGGAGCGTGGATGACGGGAAGTCCACCCTCATCGGCCGGCTGCTTCACGACACCGACTCGGTCTTCGTCGACCAGCTCCAGGCGGTGACCAGCGCCTCGCAGCGGCTCCGGCGCGACGGGGTGGACCTCTCGCTGCTCACCGACGGGCTGCGTGCCGAGCGCGAGCAGGGCATCACCATCGACGTGGCGTACCGGCACTTCGCGACGGCGCGGCGGCGCTTCATCATCGCGGACTGCCCCGGGCACGTGCAGTACACGCGCAACATGGCCACCGGCGCCTCCACCGCGGACCTGGCGCTGCTGCTGGTCGACGCGCGCAACGGCGTGCTCACCCAGACCCGGCGCCACGCGTTCATCGCGTCGCTGTTGGGCCTCAGGCACCTGGTGCTGGCCGTCAACAAGATGGACGCGGTGGGCTTCGAGGAGGCGGCCTTCCAGCGCATCGCCGACGGGTTCCAGCAGTTCGCCGCGCGGCTGCGGTTCCACGACCTGCGCTGCATCCCGGTCTCCGCTCTCGCTGGCGACAACGTGGTCGAGCGCAGTGGGCGGATGCCCTGGTACGTGGGTGCGCCGCTGCTCGAGCACCTGGAGACCGTGTACGTCGGGGGCGACCGCAACCTCGTGGACCTGCGCTTCCCGGTGCAGCGGGTGGTGCGCCCGGACCAGGACTTCCGCGGCCTGGCCGGCGAGGTCGTCTCCGGGGTGCTGCGCGAGGGCGACGAGGTGGTCGCGCTCCCCTCGGAGCGGCGCTCGCGGGTGAAGCAGATCGTCACCTTCGACGGGCCGCTGCGGTACGCCTTCCCGCCGCAGCCGGTGACGGTGGTGCTGGAGGACGAGCTCGACGTCGGCCGCGGCGACGTGCTGGTGCGGCCGGGCAACCGCCCGCCGCTGCGCAAGGACTTGGAGGCGATGCTGGTCTGGCTCTCCGAGGCGCCGCTGCGGGTCGGCGAGCCCTACCTGGTCAAGCACCTCGCGGCGCAGACCCGCGGGGTCGTTCGCACGGTCTCCTACCGCGTGGACCCCGACACGCTGCACCGGGAGCCCGCCCCGACGCTCCAGCTCAACGACATCGGCCGCGTCTCGCTGGAGGTCTTCCGCCCGCTGCCCGCCGACGCCTACGAGGCGAACCGTGCGACGGGCAGCTTCATCCTCATCGACCCCGTGTCCCACGCGACCGTCGGCGCGGGCATGGTGGTGGACCGGCTGGCGGGCGAGGGGGCGCGGCCGTCGGCCTCAGGGCCCCTCGACGCCGAGGCGCGCGCGGCGCGGTTCGGCCAGCGGCCCGCGACCGTGTGGCTCACCGGGCTCTCGGGAGCGGGGAAGTCCACGCTCGCCCGCGCCCTGGAGCGGCGGCTCTTCGACGCGGGGAAGGCCTGCTTCGTCCTCGACGGGGACGAGGTGCGCCTCGGGCTGACCAAGGGGCTCGGGTTCTCGGCTGGGGACCGCCGCGAGAACGTGCGCCGCTGCGCCGAGGCGGCGCGGCTGATGAACGAGGCGGGGCTGGTGGTGATCACCGCGTTCATCTCGCCCTACCGGGACGACCGGGCGATGGCCCGAGAGATCGTCGGGGCGCAGCGGTTCCTCGAGGTCTTCGTCGACGCGCCCCTCGATGTCTGCGAGCGGCGCGACGTGAAGGGGCTCTATCGCAAGGCGCGCGCGGGCGAGCTGCCTGCCTTCACCGGTGTCACCGATCCCTACGAGCCTCCAGTCGAGCCAGAGCTGCGGCTTTGCACGGACGCGGTGGGCTGCGAGGCGTCGGTCGAGCTGCTCGTCGAGGCGCTCGAGCGGCGGGGCGCCTTGCTCCGAAGCCGCTGAATCCATCCGTCGGTCAACAGCCGAAGGGCCTCGGCGTGCCGCCGGGCCGGGCGGAGCCGTGTCCCTTCGACTGCTGACTGACGGGTGGAGGTCGCTATCGGGGGTAGGTTCCGCAAGGCATCCGAACCTGGGATGGGATGGCATTTGCTGCGAAAAACACGTGTCGTTTCGATGGCTTGGCGATCGCCCGGGAAGGCCCTCCAGGGCTCCCAGGATGGCCTGCGGACGACGCTCGGGTGGCCCGTCCTATTACAGCAGCGCCCCCCACCCCTTGAACCGTCCTGCGGCTTCCTGGGGCCCCAGGGGGCCATTTCCGGCGATCCGGCCGCCGGATCTGCGCCCTTGGGGCACGGTCGTGAGCGGCGTCACTCCTCCACCCGCCTACACCGTCACTTCACTTCGTGGGCGCCGAGATCGATGGCCACGCCCTGGACCCGGGCGTTGCCGTCGATGTCCTGCGTCCCCGAGAGCGCGCCGAGGTCCACGCCGGCGTTCGCTGCGGGCGAGGTGGGCTCGAGGTGCAGGTCCGCCGGCGCTCCCACGAGCTGCGGATCTGAATAGCGGGCCTTGCCATCGGGGAAGTCGCCGGGAGAGCTGCTGCTCGCGCCGGAGTAGAGGTTCGACTCCACAAAGATGGCCGTGTTGTTGGTCCCCGCCGCGCTCAGGTAGTCGGTGCCCGACTTGGCGACCAGCACGTTGTTCTTGATGGCCACCTCGGCGCAGTTGAACTGCAGGACCACCTCGCCGTCGCCGCCGTGCCAGGTGGTGTTGTTCACCACCGAGATGTCGCGGGCGCTGCCCCGGTTCGCGGCGTAGCCGCCCACCATGACGTTGCCCTGGAAGCTGCGGGACACGAAGTTGCTGCGCACCACGATCCCGGAGGTGGTCTTGCCGCCGTGCTCGCTCGCGACCTCGATGCCGATGTCGCATGCGTCCACGATGTTGCGCTCGATGACGATGTCCTTCCCGCCGTCCACGTAGATGCCGTCGGCCGAGCGCTCGCCGCCGTACGCGGGGTTGGTCGCGGAGGTGATGTTGTAGACCCGGTTGCCCGAGCAGCGGCCGTTGCGCGCCTGGTCCTGGCCGGTGGGCCCCACGCCCTCGAAGCCGATGAAGTCGATGCCGATGTTGTCGTTGTCGTGGACGACGTTGTCCTGGACGACGAAGCCGCTCACGTTGCCGTTGAGCACCAGCGCCTCGCTGGAGCCGAGCCGGCAGTCGCGGATCTCGTTGCCCTCGACGACCACTCCCTCGATGGGCGTGGCGGTGTCGCCGTACACCGCGATGCCGTGCGCGTCGCCGTTCGGCTGCTCGATGTGGTGGATGAGGTTCTGCTTCAGCTCCACCTGCCCGGAGGCCCCGCTGACGCTGATGCCGATGGGCGTCCCGCTGCTGCCCTTGAAGTTCTGGACGGTCATCCCCACGACCCGGACGTAGCGCCTGCCCGCGACGGTGATGCCCACCGGGCCCTTGCCGGTCCCGTCCAGGACCGCGCCCGCCTCGCCGCGCAGGGTGATGTAGCCACCGGTGGCGGAGCCGCTCTTGGGGAAGGAGAGGTTCTCCCGGTAGGTCCCCGCGCGCACCTGCACGGTGTCGCAGGGGGCCGCCGCGGCGAGCGCCGTCTGGATGGTGGTGAAGTCGCCTCCGCTCGCGGCCACGACGAGGGTCCGGCACGAGCCCTCGGCGCAGACGTTGGGGATGCCGGTGCCGCCGCAGGTCTTCGGTGCGGTGCACGCGCCGCAGCTCGCGATCGTGCGCGCCTGTCCGCAGTCGTCGGTGGCGGTGAGCGGTCCGCAGTCCTTCCCCAGCCGCGCGCAGAGAGCCTGGTCGGTCTCACAGGCTGCGGCGGCATCGCGGCCGGGCGTCCCGGCGTCCTGCCCGGCGGCGCCGGTGTCCCGTCCCGCCTCGGAGGCGTCGGCGACGGGAGGGCCGGCGTCGGCGGAGGGCGCGGCGGCATCGGACGGCGGCGTGGCGTCGCCAGGGACCCCGGCATCCACTCCGGTGGCGAGCGCGTCGGCGGGAGTGGAGACGGCCGGCTCTCCACAGGCAGCGCCCATGAGGGCGAGACAGAGTGCGAGGCGCTTCATCAAGGACCCTCCCGTGCGGGGATGTCGAAGACCCTACGTCTGCAGGTCGGAGTCTGCACGCTCGCGTGCGAGGGACCGTCGCCGAGGCTACGTTGCGGGCCCCACCAAGGAGCCCGAGATGAAGACCCCCGCCTACGCCGCCCTCACCGCCGGGAGCCCGCTGGTCCCCTTCGAGGTCCAGCGCCGCGAGCCCGGTCCGCTCGACGTGCAGCTCGACCTGCTCTACTGCGGGGTCTGCCACTCCGACATCCACCAGGCCCGCGACGAGTGGACCGGCGGCATCTTCCCCATGGTCCCGGGCCACGAGATGGTCGGCCGCGTGACGCGGGTCGGGGCCGGGGTCACCCGCTTCAAGGTGGGCGACCTCGCTGGCGTGGGCTGCATGGTGGACTCCTGCCGTGAGTGCGCCTCGTGCCGCGCGGATACCGAGCAGTTCTGCGAGAAGGGCGTTTCCTGGAGCTACAACGGCACGGAGATGGACCGGAAGACGCCGACCTACGGCGGCTACTCGAAGGCGGTGGTGGTGGCGGAGCGGTTCGTGGCGAAGCTGCCCGCGGGGCTCGACCCGGCGGCAGCGGCCCCGCTGCTGTGCGCGGGCATCACCACGTACTCTCCGCTGCGGCAGTGGAACTGCAAGCCGGGCGATCGCGTGGCGGTCGTCGGCCTGGGCGGGCTCGGGCACATGGCGGTGAAGCTCGCCGCGGCCATGGGCGCGCAGGTGACGGTGCTCAGCCACTCGGCCGGCAAGCGCGGCGACGCGCAGCGCCTGGGGGCCCACGAGTTCGAGGTGACCAGCGAGAAGGGGGCCTTCAAGCGCCTGGCCAACCGGTTCGACCTCATCGTGGACACGGTCTCGGCGCCGCACCCCTACGCCGACTACCTGAGGACGCTGCGGCCGTTCGGCACCATGGCCATCGTGGGTGCGCCCGCGGAGCCCGGTGCGGTGGACGCCTTCGCGCTGCTGGGTGGGAACCGCCGCCTCGTCGGCTCGATGATCGGCGGGATGGCGCAGACGCAGGAGGTGCTCGACTTCTGCGCGCAGAAGGGCATTGCTTCCGACGTCGAGGTCATCCCCATCCAGCAGGTCAACGCGGCGTACGAGCGGGTGCTGCGCGGCGACGTCCGCTACCGCTTCGTCATCGACCTCGCGAGCCTCGGGTAGCGCCGTGGAGGGCCGCGGGCATTCCGGGGAGTACCGGTACCACTCCGACGACTGCCGCTGCGTCGAGGCGGACCTGTACTGCAACCGGGACGGGTGCTGCTGGTCGTGCTGCGGCGCGGCCAAGGAGGACTCGGTCTGCACGGCGCCGACGCTGCACCCCACGAGCCCCTCGCACCCGTGCTTCATGCAGACCGTCGAGCGCTACGACGGTCCGCGCACCCCGGTGTTTCGCTCCAACGAGGAGATCGCGCGGATCCTCGAGCGGTGGCGGCAGCGCTAGCGCTGGCACCAGCCGGTGGCGCAGACCTCGTTCCAGGTGATGCCGTAGGCCAGGCTCGCCTCGACGCAGCGGCTCCCGGAGGGACAGGCGGTGTCGGAGTTGCACGGGACCGGGAAGCAGTAGGCAGGGCTCGTGGCGTGCGAGCAGCGCCCCGCGGTGGCTCCGAGGAGGCAGTCGGCGTCGAGGTCGCAGGCGGGCAGGCACAGCCCGGTGAGCACGCAGTGCGTGCCCGTGGGGCAGCCGTCGTCGCGGGTGCAGCGGCGCGTGCAGAGGTCATCGAGGCAGGCGACGCCGACGTGGCACTCGCCGTCGGTGTGGCACCGGGCGCCCAGCGGCTGCTCCACCAGCGCCCGCGACGCCGACTCCTCGGTGCAGAGTTGGCACGCGCCCAGCGACGCGACCACCGCGAGCAGCGCGAATGCGCGCACCATCGGGCTCGCCTCCTCCGCAGCGGCTCCCCGAGGGCCTCGAGGCGCCTCGACCCGAGGGTACTCCCGGATCCCGACGGAGGGGTGCGCCAGGTGAGGGAGGTCCGGGGCGGGCCTGCGCCCCCTGCCCGAGGTGGCGGGCTCGAAGGCTTCGAGGCTCCGACGTCACGATTGCCGCAGGGGGGAGCGCACCCTAGAATGCCGCCTCCCCAAGGCCTTGCATGACCGACACCACCTTGCCCGCTCCCGATTCCGCGCCGACCCCGCCCCCAGCTCCGCCGCGTCCCACGAGGCTGGTGCTGGACAACGTTCCCAAGCGCGGAATCATCAAGAAGTTCTTCCTCTTCTGCTGTTTCTGCGCGGTCCTCGTGGCCAATGCCGGGGCGGTGGTGGTGGTGGTCGCCTACGCCAAGTACTCGGTGGGGTTGCCGAAGCTGCCTTCGGTGAAGGACTACCGGCCCCCCGTCCTCGGCGAGTTCTGGACCTCCGACCGGGTGCTGGCCGCGGAGATGTACGAGGAGCGGCGTCGGGTGGTGCCCTACGAGCGCATCCCCAAGAAGCTGGTGCAGGCGTTCATCGCCGCCGAGGACAAGCTCTTCTTCGACCACCCCGGCTTCGACCCCATCGGCACCGCCCGCGCGGCCTTCAAGACCTACGTCGCGCGGCACCGGGTGCAGGGCGGCTCGTCGCTGACGCAGCAGGCGGCGAAGGCGGTGCTCATCTCGGTGGAGTTTGCGAAGGTCACCGACGAGGAGGTCCGGGCCGAGGCGCTGCGTCGCGTCGAGAAGGCCAGGCCTGGGGAGGACCCGGTGGCGTACGACAGGCGCCTGGAGCTGGCGACCTACCGGGTGCACGCCGAGTTCATGCGCGCGGCGCACAAGCGGGCCACCGAGAAGAAGCTGCGCCGGAAGATCCGCGAGCTCATCCTGGCGCTGCGGCTGGAGAAGGCGCTGACCAAGGAGGAGATCCTCTTCCTCTACTTGAACAACGTGTACCTGGGGCACCACAGCTACGGGGTGCAGTCGGCAGCGGAGAACTACTTCCGCAAGGACGTGAGCCGTCTCACGCTCGCGGAGATCGCGCTGCTCGCCGGGCTCCCGCAGGCGCCCAGCAAGAACCCCTACGCGAACCCGAAGGAGGCCAAGGACCGGCAGGGCTACGTGCTGCGCCGCATGTTCGAGGAGGGGATGATCACCGAGGCGGAGCGCAAAGCCGCGGAGGCGGAGAAGCCGGTGGTCTACCCGGTGGAGGACGTCTTCCGGGAGTTCGCGCCGTTCGTCTCCGAGCACGTGCGCCGCGACGTCGTGACCCGCTACGGCAACGAGCGGATGCTCAAGGACGGCCTCACCGTCTACCTGACGGTGGATGCCGAGAGCCAGCGTGCGGCGCAGGTGGCGATGCTGGACGGCCTCATCCGCGTGGACAAGCGGCAGGGCTACGTGGGCCCGCTGGGGCGCATCGAGAAGGACACCGAGAAGGTGGCCTTCGAGAAGAAGATCGCGAAGAAGCTGGGGGACGAGAAGCTCACCCCGGGCAGCTACTACGTGGGGCTGGTAGAGAAGGTCCAGGAGGCGGGGAACTACGCCGAGGTGAACGTCGGCGGGCAGCTCGCGAAGATGCCCCTGGCGGGGATGCGCTGGGCGCGCGAGCCGAACCCGGAGCGCTACTACCCGTCCTCGCTCATCGACCACGTGAAGCGGGCGGTGAAGCCGGGCGACGTCATCGTGGTCAAGGCGGTGACCAAGGCGACGCTGGAAGAGGACGACGAGCCGAGGGTCAAGAAGCTCATCCCCGCGGAGGGGCCGTACGTCACCCTGGAGCAGATGCCCACGCTGCAGGGCGCGTTGACCTCCGTGGACCCGAACCGGCGCTACGTGGTCGCGATGATCGGCGGGTACGACTTCGACGCCAGCGAGTACAACCGCGCCTTCCAGGCCTGTCGGCAGCCGGGTAGCTCCTTCAAGCCCATCGTCTACTCGGCGGCCATCGAGCTCCTCGGCTGGGCGGTGAACCGGGTGCTGGTCGACGCGCCGGTGGTCTTCGACGACCCCGACAACCAGCTGCGCTGGAAGCCGGAGAACTTCGGCGAGGACTTCCAGGGCGACGTGCTGCTGCGCACCGCGCTCATCAACTCCATGAACATCCCCGCGGTGAAGACCCTGCACGCGGTGAACGTGAAGGAGGCCGCGGCCTGGGCGCACAAGCTGGGGATCTCCACGCCGATCAACGAGGACCTCTCGATGGCGCTGGGCGGCAGCTGCCTCAAGCTGGCCGAGCTGGTGAACGTCTACGCCACCTTCAACCAGCACGGCGTCAAGGTCCGTCCGTTCTATGTGCGCAAGGTGCAGGACCGCTTCGGCCGGACGCTGGAGGACCACACCGCCTACGACGACGAGTGGGCCACCTTCGAGGACCGCGTCGCCGCCGGCTACGCGCGGCTGTTCGAGCCCGGCGAGCGGGTGATGAAGCCGGAGACGGCGTTCCTCATCACCCACCTGATGCGCGAGGTGGTGCTTTTCGGCACCGGCGCGCCGGCGCAGCGGCTGGGGAAGCCCGCGGCGGGCAAGACCGGCACCACCAACGACTCCTTCGACACCTGGTTCATGGGCTTCACCAAGGATCTCGTGACTGGGGTGTGGATGGGCTACGACCAGTACGACCACCCGCTGGGCAAGTACGAGACGGGTGGCCGCGCCAGCCTCCCGGTGTGGGTCGAGTTCATGAAGAACGCGCTCGCCGATCGTCCCCAGAAGGACTTCAGCCAGCCGCCCCCCGAGGCGGACATCGTCTGGGCGAACATCGATCCGGAGACAGGCAAGCTCGCACCTCCGGGGGCGCGCAAGAAGGTGCACGCGCCGTTCGTGCGCGACACCGAGCCCAAGGAGACCGAGGTCGAGCCCGGCGGAGTCGATCCGCGCGACTTCGGGTACCGCGACATTCCCTGAGCCGGGTCGATCCCGGCTCCAACCTGCAGGACCCACCCCTGGTTACGTGGCCGCGAGCTCGGGGCGTGAGATCGAGGAGAGCCTCGCGCGGCCACTCCGATTTTTGGGGCAGGGGAGAGGTACCGCAGGGTGCCCGGACGACAGCCTGGGGCCTGCCCGGTGTGCTCCGGCGTGGAAGGGAACACGACTTCCAGGGAAGGTCTTTCCCATAAGCCAGGTTTCCGCCGCGTGTGACGCCCTGCCCGCCGCGCGCCTCCACGACGGCGGAAGGACAACCTTCTCCCAGACGAGCCGCCCCAGCCCCGCAGAGGGCGCCGAAAGGCGCCGCGCGTAGGCCGCATTCAGGTCCTTCCGCCTCGGGGTGACGAGGCAGCCCGCAAGGCAAGCCGCGCGGGGGCCGAACGGCCCCCCTCTCTCAGGCTGACGCTCCCGTTCGGAACCCTGAAGACTCTTCCCCTTCGAAGCCCTCGGCTCCCGGTCATCCAGGGGTAGTCGTGCAAAAATCGGAGTGGCCGCGCGGGGCTCTCCTCGATCTCACGCCCCGAGCTCGCGGCCACGTAACCCGGGTTGGGTGTTCCCGCTCCCTGGACCCGACGTCGATCCAGGAAGCGATCCGAGCTCGCTCAGCTCCGCTTGCGGCGTGCGACGCGTCCAGGCCGCTCGCCCGTGAGCCGGCCTTCGCGCACCACCAGCTTGCCGCCCACTAGCACGAAGCGGATGCCCTCGGGGAAGCGCGCCGGGTCCTCCAGCGTCGCCAGGTCGGCCACGGTCGCCGGGTCGAAGACCACCAGGTTCGCCCGCTTGCCCTCGACCACGTAGCCGAAGTCCCCCAGGCCGAGCGTGTCCGCAGGAAGGCCGGTCATCTTGCGCACCGCCTGCGGGAGGGTCAGGGACTGCCGCTCGCGGACGTGGTGGGCGAGCACGCGGGGGAATGCCCCGTAGGCCCGCGGGTGGGGACGGGCGCTGGGCAGACCGCCCGAGGAGACGTTGACGTAGCGCTGTACGAGGAGGCGCTCCATCACCTCCTCGTCCTGGCTGCGGCACAACACCGCGATCCCCAGGCGCTCCTCGCGCAGGAGGTCGAGGGCGAGGTCGATGGGGTCGCGGCCCGAACCCTGGGCGGCGGTGGCCAGGTCCTTCCCAGCGAGGTCGGCGCGGCCGGAAGGGAGGCTCCAGAGGAGCACGTTCTCGGGCCCGCAGGCGTTCCACACGCTGCCCGGGGCGAAGAGGTGCGCGCGGATCCGCTCGCGCTCCCGGGCGTCGGACAGCCGCGCCACCGCCGCGTCCCGGCCTCCCTCGCGGGCCCAGGCAGGCAGCAGCGCCGCGAGCATCACGTGGGCGGTGGTGTAGGGGTAGACGTCCGCGGTGAGCTGCACCCCCGCCTGCTGCGCGGCCTCGATGGACTGCAGGAGCTGCGGGAGCTGGGTCCAGGCGCGCTGGCCGGAGAGCTTGAGGTGCGAGACGTGCACGTGCGCGCCGGCCTCGCGACCCAGGCGCACCAGCTCCTCCACCGCCTCCAGCACCTGGTCGGTCTCGGTGCGCAGGTGCGCGAAGACCGGCACGTGCCGCGAAGCGGCGACGCCCGCGAGCTCGAGCAGCTCGTTGGCGCAGGCCCAGCACCCGGGCGGGTGGTGGAAACCCAGCGAGAGGCCCCACGCGCCCTCGTCCAGCGAGCGCGCGAGCAGCCCCTTCATGCGGAAGACGTCGTGGGGGGCCGCGGTCCGCTCCGCGAGGCCCATGATGCTCTCGCGGATGGCCCCGTGCGGAACGAGGCAGGCCAGGTCGAGCACCGGGCGGGCCTGATCCAGCGCGTCGAAGTAGCTCGCGACCGAGCGCCAGGTCCAGTCGACGTCGGGGTTGCCGAGCAGGAGCGCGAGCTGGTCCCGGCGGCTGGCGACGTCGCCCATGCGCAGGGGCGCCGCGCCCAGCCCGTCCTGGCCCACGACGTCCAGGGTGACGCCCTGGCGCACCTTGGCCTCCAGCGTGGGCTCGGCGGCCAGGGCGAGGAGGTCGGAGTGGGCGTGGGTGTCGATGAAGCCCGGGGCGACGCAGAGGTCGGCGCAGTCGAACTCCTCGGCGCCGGAGAGGTCCGCGCCGATGCGGGCGATGCGCCCGCTGCGCAGGCCCACGTCTGCGCGCAGGGGCGGCCCGCCGGTGCCGTCGTGGATGATGCCCCGCTTGAGGACGACCTCGAAGTCCGCCATGTCACGTCCTTAGGGTGCGCGTCCGAGCGGCCAGGATGACACCGAGCCCGCCGGCTCGCAAAGAAACGGTTCCCAGTCCCTGCCCCGGCGGGGAACCACCCTCCTGGGACTGCATGCAGGCTTGGAGCCAGCAAAGCTTCCGGCTACAAACCGCCCGCCGTCCTACCGGAGGTTCCACCATGAAGCGCTTCGCCTTCGCTCTCCTCGTCGGGCTGGCCGCCTGTCCCTCCGCCCCGGTCGATCCTCTGGTACCGGATGCCGGCCCCGCCTGCGCCATCCCCTGCAACGGCGCCTGCTGCAAGTCCGGGCAGATCTGCGACTCCAAGGGCAAGTGCGCGGCGAAGCCCTGCGTCCCCCAGTGCGACGGCCGCGAGTGCGGCGACGACGGCTGCGGCGACGTCTGTGGAACCTGCCCGACCAGCAGCCCGTACACCTGCACCGACGACGGTTGGTGCCAGCCCTGCGCGCGCCAGTGCGCCAACAAGGTGTGCGGCGGCGACGGGTGCGGCGGCACCTGTGGTCAGTGCGCCGCCGGTGAGCTCTGTCGGCTGGGCGTCTGCGAGCGCTGCACCCCCTCCTGCGCCGGCAAGACCTGCGGCCCCGACGGCTGCGGCGGCCTCTGTGCTCCGGGTTGCGGCGCCACCGGCGTCTGCGATTTCGGCACCGGAACGTGCGCCTGCGAGAAGAGCTGCACCGGCAAGGAGTGCGGCCCGGACGGCTGCGGCGGGGTCTGTGGCGCCTGCGCCGGCGGTTCGACGTGCGGGACGGACGGCAAGTGCCAGGTCTGCGAGCCCGCCTGCACCGACAAGGAGTGCGGCTCGGACGGCTGCGGCGGGATGTGCGGGACCTGCGGCACGGGCAAGTCCTGCGTGTCCGGCCGGTGCGAAGGCTGCACCGGGTCGTGCAGCGGCAAGGAGTGCGGGGACGACGGCTGCGGCACCTCGTGCGGGACCTGCCCGACGGGGCTCACCTGCAGCGCGCAGAACAAGTGCGTGTGCACCCCGGCCTGCTCGGGGAAGCAGTGCGGCGACGACGGCTGCGGCGGGACCTGCGGGAGCTGCACAGCCCCGGCGACGTGCAACGCCACCGGCCAGTGCGTGGGGCCGGCGAACCAGCCCCCCGCCATCGATACGCTCACGATCTCCGCGGCGATCACGCAGTCCGCCAGCGCGACGGTCAGCGCCGGCGTCTCCGACCCCGACGGCCCGGGAGATCTCAGCGGCGGCATCCTGCGCGACCCGCGCAGCGGGAAGGCGGTGAAGGCCTTCAACGGCTCGGTGGGCACCTACTCCCTCACCCTGGCCTGGGCGGACTTCTCCGAAGCGGACCGTACCTTCGGGACGAGCGGCGCAACCCTCGACCTGGAGGCGGTGTTCTACGACCGCGCCAGCGCCTCGGCGACCCGGACCCTCGCGGTGAAGCTCGCGTGCAAGCAGACCGGGTACTCCAGCTGCTCCGGGACCTGCTACGACCTCGCGACCGACCTCTCGAACTGCGGCGCCTGCGGCCGCAAGGCCCCCGTCCTCGGGGTCTGCACCAACGGCGTCCCGGGCTGCCCCACGGGCCAGGTCGTCTGCAGCGACCGCTGCACCGACCTCGCCAACGACTCCAACAACTGCGGCGCGTGCGGCAAGAGCTGCAGCACCTGGGCCGTCTCCCTGTTCGGCTCCGCCGTGCAGTACTCGGCCGGGTGCACCTCCGGCTCCTGTCACGTGGAGGCAGACACCACCTCCGCGGTCTCCTGCAACACCTTTTGCTCGGGCAAGGGCACGCAGTGCAAGGACCTGGGCCGGTGCCACACCTTCTATTCCCCGAACTACACCTCGCCGATCTACGGGGGCTGCGCGGAGTACTTCCAGGGCTACAACGACTGCCTCTACGACGAGCGGGCCCTCAGCTGCACCCAGGCGGCCGCGGCCACGGTGAGTGCGGAGCGGTTCGCGGGGACCTGCAGCCTCACCAAGCTCACCTGCTACTGCGCCGAGCGCGCGTGCACCAAGGACACCGACTGCCCCGGCAGCGCGCCGGTGTGCGACCTCACGGCGAAGCTCTGCGTCCAGTGCAACGCGACGAAGGGATGCAGCGGCGCGACCCCCTACTGCGAGCTCTCGACCCACACCTGCAGCGCCTGCACCGCAACCCAGGGCTGCTCCGGAGCGACGCCGGTCTGCAACCTCCTCAAGGGCGCGTGCGTGGGCTGCACCCAGCCCCAGCACTGCGCCGCCCCCACGCCGCTGTGCGACACCACCCGTGAGGTCTGCGTGGCCTGCTTCGGCAACTCCGACTGCCCGGGGACCGCCCCCACCTGCAGCAACGGGCTCTGCGTGACCGCGAGCTGCCTGCCCGGCGTGGTGATCAGCCAGTTCTACGGCGACGGCGGGAACACCGGCGCGAGTTGGGCGAACGACTACGTCGAGCTGCACAACCGCACCAAGGCCGCAGTGACCCTCACCGGCTGGACGCTGCAGTATGCCGGAGCCACGAGCACCAACTGGAACTCGACGCCGCTCACCGGGACCGTGGCGCCGGGCGGCTACTACCTCGTCCAGCTCTTCTCCGCAGGTTCGGTG